>JABZHU010000052.1:0-8931 GCA_015258705.1 Atopobium sp.
ATATGGTTATGTTTTAATTTTGTGAAATATTCTGTTTGCTCTGATGAAAGATGCCCTTGTAGTCTTTCAAAACAAAGAGGACAGACCGCAATTAAGTTTTCATACCGCCCTGCTTTGGTTTTAGTTTTCATTTTTAAATCAATTACTCGAAAATTATTAATAGTTCTATTTTTATCTATATAAGTTAATAGAGTATTGCAGCCTTTGTTCATACATATGTTATTTGCATCTCTAAGGAGATAAGCTCCAAATTTATCTATGTAATCATTCGACAATTCTAATAAAGGCAATTGATTGTTTCTGATGCTCCTTTGGTTATTCGAAGGAATACCTAACAGATGGAAAAGCAAGCAAATAATTTTCTCTGCAAAATTATTTGCTGAAACATCTTTTAAGCCAAGTTGAGCTGTGCAATCTTTAAAAAATACCGCTTTTGCAGTTCTATTCATCTGTTCGAAGTGTCTTTGCATTGAGTTTTTAAGCTCAACATAAGAAATCCTGGAAGATATTTTGCTCACTATATTTTTCGGAAGGCTCCTGTTAATCCAATTTTTGAGAGTGTAGTCAGGATAGTCGACTATTAAGTCAGTTTCATTGTCGGAACAAGTAGTTATCTGAGTAATAAGCGTACGTAGATAAGCAACCTTTGATTTATCGTCACTAAAATATTTATACATGAATTCAAAGAAGCTTTTCCACGACTGATTCATTTTCTCTAACTCTCCTTAAAAAGTGAACCAAATGAATCTACTTGAATCTTTCTATTTGAATGAGCCTTTTATTCTATAAGCGCTTTCAAAACAGATTCTTAAACATGTTCATCAGCTTTCTTAAAAGGAGGCCATATGTAATAGGATAATAAAAAATGATAAAAGAATTAAGCATCTTTTATGAGATTTCGGTAAATGGCGCATTTCTAGAGTGCTTCATTTTTAGTCAACATCTCGTTAGGAAGACCATCTGATTTAGCGCGGAGTTAACAACTTCGCGCTATGAGTAGTCTTCCTTATAGCTCAGTGGTCTTCCTCCTTTTGGAGGAAAAATGAAAAGGGATTACTCAGTACTAATTTCAAGTGAAGACAATAATGCTAGTAGCTTTCCAAAGCAGAAAAAGTTAACCATCAGTAAGAAGGAAATGCAGCAATATGCCAATCGACATAATTGCGGCAAAAGCAAACGTGAACTAACTTTGTGTCTATCTATTTTACAGAATGTGTTAAATAGTATTTCAAAAGACGAGCTAAATCAATCCAAGTCCTATTTTCGTCAGGACAGGAAATACTCTTCTATTTGCTCAATTTCAGAAGAAAGTCCTAACCAAAATGAGGCGTTATTTTACAAAGTTATTGTGCCTTCTGCCGAAGATGAGGTGATTCAACAAGAAAATGAAAAGCAGATAAAAACTTTAGCTCAGAAAATCACAACATCAGCACAAGAATTTCTGACTAAAAAAGAGATAGAAGTGTTTAGACTGCACTTCATCGAGCATATTTCTGCAAGTTCGATTGCTGATAAAACCAATAGATCTAGGCCGGCTATTACAAAATTAATAAAATCCATCCGAAGGAAAATGAAAAAAAGATTTGAAGATGCCTGGGAAAAGATCATCGTGGAATAAAAGATACGCCTTAATTAGCCCCCATGAAGAAGTTAGTTAGTTGGAACTATCCCTTGCCCATTGAGATGATGAACAAGGGATAGTCCCCATGTTCTTGATTGATTATTTTTTCAACTTCTTGATTTGTAGTAATGCGCCCGATTCCATTATTCCAGGTGACATGCCAGTCACAGTAAAGGACTGATTTTTCAGGTTCTTGCGGAGGTGTATATATCCCACCAATCATTTCTCCCTCGCAAATGAGTGATGGCATTGAATAGAACCACACATTATCTGAATATTCATCAGTAAAAGTTACACATGCAATTTGAGTCTCAGGATTAGGGGTGTCACATTGGATCCATTTAATACTTCGGGGGTTCAAGCTCCCAGTAAAAAGAATATATATAATCAATGCAGACATAGGTATTATCGCAATGGTTTGTAAAACGGTGTGTACAAGTTTTCTACTATAGTTTAAAGACTCAAAAAAGCTGCGAGATGACACGATTAAAAAAATGACTATAGACGCTAAAACAAAACATGCCATCCAGTGTCTAAAAAACAATACTCCTAAAAAACACACTGGAGTAGGATATGTTATGAACGGAATGAATTCATTTGCATAGAACACCAGAAAGAGAGCTGCTAAATAAATGGCCGCTCTTAGTAAATGAACAAGGCGATTAGTCTTTGAAAGCATCTCATTACCTCATTCTGCAAGTTTGAGAAATAACATCAATGCTATCTCTACACATCATTATAAATAGTTGATTGAAAATAGTCCATCAGTCATCGCTTAGCATAAATCGATAAGTTTATATAAGTTTTTTAGGTTAATTCCCTTCCTTTTTCTGTCCTTAGTTTAGAGACGGATTTGAATTATCAGATTTGACTCAATAAATATGTGATTTGTGTAAGGAGGTAAAAAATGAATCATTAGAGGCTGTGGGATATCGTTCTGGATTTTGTAATGAGACGCATAAACAAGGAGTAGATATGATTGAAAGTGTGAGTAGCAACATTAATCCATTTAGCGTGAATTTTATTAGTACGGAGACACTGTCTGAATTTAGTACTTCTTATTTTCGAGTAGAGCTCAGATTGGGCATTTACGGAGGTAACAGGTGGTGTTGGGTTAGAGTAACTGTTCGTCAGGGTAGTAACATGGAGCCTGGAAGCACTGCTTCAGTATGGACGCCTAAGCGATCTGCGTATGGAGCAAATCATTTGTCTGGAGGAGGCAATTGGTCTCCTGGATCAGTTTATTGTACAGATGCAATCTCTCTAGGTCCAACGGGAAGAGTTGGTGTTACATATTCAGGTGGCGAGCCTGGAAATGTTCAAAAGAAATCCATTACGGTTTATTAATTCTTTAGTAGTGACCTCCCCATCAATATGGGGAGGTCGATTGGAGTATCTTCAATGGATGAAATGGTTTTAGCAACTCAAAAGTGGTTGAATAGAACTTACGTTAACGATAATCGATTTAACCAGGTAGAGGAATCTGGCCATACTGGATGGAACACCATCTTTGGCTTGATTAGGGCACTTCAAATTGAGCTTGGAATTCAGTTTACTGCTGATAATTTTGGAGAAGGCACAAAAGCAAAGTTTTCTGAGATGTTTCCCAACGGAATAAGTCGTCAAACTTTGGGGAAAAAACCAACATCAAATATTTATGCAATTATACAAGGAGCTCTTTGGTGTAAAGGATATGCGGCACATTATGGATCAATTACAAATGTAATTGATGGTGGGACCGTAGAGTCAATTCTAAAGTTAAAGAATGATATGGGTCTTATTGATCATCAAAACAATTTTGTGGTGGATATCGAGATGATGGGCGCACTCCTTTCAATGAAGCAATTTAGACTTCTTGCAATGTATGGAGGAAAAACGTCAATACGTGAAATTCAGCAAGAAATCAATCGTCGTTATCGTGAATATACTGGAATTATTCCTACTGATGGTATTTATGGTCGCGAAATGAATGAGGCTATGATTCAAGTTTTGCAAGCAATAGAAGGATTTACGCCAGAAGAGGCTACAGGATATTTTGGAAATGGAACACGTACCAGATTAAAAACAATTGATTCAGGCTCTTCAGATTGGGTTTGGCTGGCTAGTTCTGCTCTAGTGTGTAATGGAATTAGAAAAAATATCACGCGTTCTTGGTCGTTTGAGTTGAGTGAAGATGTACGAAAATTCCAAGAGAGCTATGCCCTTCCAGTTACTTCTGTTATTGATAAAACAACATGGATGAGCTTACTTACCTCAAAGGGAGATCCTGATAGAAAATGTGTTGCATGTGATACACGATTTGAAATTACAGATGATTTGGCTTCTTGTTTAAAGGAAGATGGCTATCGGATTGTAGGAAGATATCTTTGTGAGCCAGATCAAGAAATGACGGCAGAGAATGATTTATTTAAAGCACTTCGAACTGGAGAGCTTGATCGAATTGTTAGCTATGGCTTAGAGTACTTTCCTATTTTTCAAATGTATTCAACTAAATTGAATCATTTTTCTTACAGCGAAGGAAAAAACCATGCACTTGAAGCAGTTAAACATGCAAAACGCTTAGGAGTGCCCAAAACAGTAATATATTTCACAGTAGATTATGATGCAACTGATCCTGAGATAGACAGTAATATCATTCCATATTTCAAGGCATTAAAGGAGAATATACGAGACGGATATTTAGTGGGAATTTACGCTTCTAGAAATATTTGTTCTAGGATTATCCATCATGGACTTGCAGAAGCAGCATTTGTATCTGATATGAGTACAGGATATTCAGGAAACCTAGGTTTCTCAATTCCAGACCGATGGGTATTCGATCAATTCACAGAAATTACTGGGTATAGAGGAAGATGGGATCTTGATAGAGTTGCCTATTCAGGAAAATTTCCAGCTTGTTCGCTAGTAGTTCATAATGGACAAAGTAAGTTTCAGCATGAAGATATTATTAATGCTATATCTCAAATTGAGATGATAGCTATAAGAAAGTTAAAGGATTCAATTACAAATCAGCAGCGGTCTAAATTTATCCTTGAGTACTTGAGAAAACCAAAATATTGGGAAGATGAGAATACTGCTTTGATGTGGCAAGTATATACACCAGAGTCATACGATTCATCTGAAGCAATCTTGAAAGAAGAAGTGAATAAAATATGCAAATCAATTATTCCGAATCCCGAACAGTTTAAAACTACATATGACTTAGAGCATTTTGCTGCTACAGCTTTAGGGAATATCTGCCATTTCGATTCAACATCTTATAATTATTTTATGTTTGCGGATTTAGGTGGTTGGATTTTAGACTTACTTCAGATTTGGGGAAATAGTCAAAGAGAGGGAATTCAAAAACAATATTTACCAAATTGGTTATCTGTTTGTCTTGGAAGTAGAGTTATACAGTCAGGGTTTGACTATAGTGACTTAATGAGTGACGTAGATGGGTATCTAGCTGCAGTGATGCTTCATGATGAAGACACTCTTCTTTCAGAGGTTCTTCGATATATATTCTCATTAACACCACTTAACCGCAGATCTCTTTTTTGCTTAAAGCGATTTAAAGGTGAACGCAAGTGTGTTGAGAGTGTGTTTGATAGTTTGGTTAATGGGCTACCAAGAAAAGAGATCCCATTTTTTGATGCGATACTCTTACGTGCCTCAGCTTCCGATCGACTTCCTGATGAATCTGAATCTAAATATCTCAGTAATGTATTATTTCAGGCATTAACGCATGATTTCATAGACGGATAAGATTTGTATGTATGGGGAAAGAATTAAATTCCGTTAAGGTTTCAATGGCATCTGAGTTTGTAGTTGTAATGTCATATTGGTTATTCTCATGAACTAGTAGCCACTCAATATCTTTAGTTGGTACTGAGTGGCTATATAACCTAATAGTTGCTATATTTTCTCCCAAACCGAATGGAAAACGTAAAACATAAAAATGGAGAGTTTCTTCTGCTCCAAAATCAAAATCCTCAAGTAAAACAACTCTGGATAATGAAATTTCTCCAGTATTTACTACAGATTTATAATCACGTTGACAGGAGTAAATGCAAGGAATGAATAAAAATAATGCTGCACAAAAAGCAACAGAGATATTATAAATAGCAAATAGGTAAGTTGCTTTTTTAAAAAAAGCAACCATAGATTTTATTTTAGACAACAGTATTAGTGAAGTTATCAGAATGAAAATAGACATAAGAAATAATGCCTGCGGTATTGTTAACAAAGTGCCAAGAAAGCTCACTGGAGTATTATAATCAAGTGAGAAGAAAGAGAAATTTGTCAAGAAGAAATAAACCACTGCCAGGACGCAAATAACAAAATATACGAAGCAAATTACCGTGATAAAAAACCCTTTTGACCTGTCCATCGCGATATCCTATTCTGTAGGCAGATAAAGACATTTCAGTAGAATTTTGCAAGCTATTATATATAGATAAATCAAAAGAGTCTATAGCTAAATACAGTGTCTTCTTCATCAAATTCACTGCCAAAGGTTAATTCTCTAAACATTTCTGTCTTTATTTTAAAGGTTACAGTAATGAGTAAATTAACATAGAAAGGAGGTGCAATGATTGGAAGATGTATTGTGTTTTTAATTGCGGATAAATTTAACCAAGGATTGACTATTTTTATTGCAAACTACGCTTTATTAACATGCGGTTTGATTTATGTATTAGCTCTAAATAGTCTAGTTACCATATATAGCTATACAAATAGTAAAAAATTAACTTTGAAATTTATTGAAACGGTGATAGCGAAAAAACTCCTTATTGTGGGAGTCGTTATACTTTCGGCGCTTTTTGACCTTCTCGCAAAAATCGGCCCTATCTCCATGGTTCAAATTACAATGACATTCTATATTGTTGAAGAAAGTATGTCTGCAATAAAAGCTTTAAAGAAGCTTGGCATAAAAACACCTGCTAGATTAGTTAAACTAATAAAAGAAAAGCTTAATGACAAATAGCGTATGGTGCCCCCAACGGGAATCGAACCCGTATTGCCGCCTTGAAAGGGCGATGTCCTAACCGTTAGACGATGGGGACGCGAAGAAAAAGTATAGCAAAGATGCTGCAGATTTCTAGGGCTAAACGACGCGATTTTAAGCTTTCATCTATTCTTCGTTTTCCCACCAGTCCAGTCCGGCCTTAAACGCGTAGTCGCGAGCGCTCTGAGTTACGCCAGGCACCGACTCAGCCCACGAAATAAATTCAGGTACGTCAGCGATAATTGCTTCGGCTTCGTGAACTGCTATTACGTTTTCAGCAAACGTGTCAGGCGTAAAGTTGATTCTGCACGGAATGTAGAGGTCAACAAAAGATGGCCTGAGAAGCGCATACGCCGCCCCCTCGCCGAGGTTGACAAAGCCTTTCAGCGCGCGCTTTGCCGCAGGCATGCGATTCAACTTGAAGAACAGCAGCGTAAACGCCAGACGCATCCAGGCATTGGACTGATATCCACAGCTCTCGTCCAGCTTATGGAGCCCCTCCTCGTCTTCTAGGCGAGCAAGAACATATGCCAAGGTAAAACGCGCACCCAGCAAATCTGTTGGCGAGAAAAACAAGAGGTCTTCACAAGCTTTTTTGGAAAGCTTGAAGCAGGCGCAATCAGTTGCTACCTGGGCAATCTGTGCGTAGAGGCGCAAAAGTGGGCGTGCTTCAGCGCAGCTCCAGGCATCACCTTGCTCTTGCTTTGCTTGTTCCAATTTTGGCCTAAAGATAGGGTCGAATTCTTTTTGCAGGTCAAGCAGGTCGTTAAGGATGGCTGCAGGATGATTGTTGGAGATTTGCGCCAGGATTCTCTGTGCTTCAAGATTGATACTTGTGCTGTTAAGAGCTGGGTTTTCAGTAATATTTGTCATCTGATTATGCAAGAAGTTAAGCAGATCCATGCGGCTTGCAAAGAAGTCAGCATCAGAATCAATTTCTTTAGTAATTCCAGCCTGATACTTGCCAATGACGTTGACGTATTGAGCAAAAGCCTTTTCTTCTTCGTCAGCAATGAAGTCTTTAGGGGAAGCTTCCACTGCAAGCTTCAACTCATAGAGAGCAGCTTCAGAGACGATGTTCTTTTCTTGAGCACACTTGGTTATCAGGCGGTCTACCTGCTCGCTGACCATATCGTTAGCGGAATGCTTAATCACTCTGCATCACCACCCGAGTGTGGATCATTTGGCCCATCAATATGCGGTCCGCTTGGTCGCGGGCCAGCGGGACCTCCGGGGAAGCCGGGGCCGACCGGGCCGCCGGGGAAGTCGGATCCACCAGGGAAAGAATCAGCCGAAGCAAACAAGGCGTTTGCCTGCATCTGCAGCTCTTTTTCTGCAAGTTCAACGGTCTTTGGGTCTCTCGCCCTAACTTGATCTGCAAGCCAACGACCAAGAACACCGCGTCCTATCAGGTCATTTCCTTCTTGCAGCAGCACCGTTGCCTCTGCAATAGCAATGATGAGCTCATCCTCAGAATAGGGGAGCACGTTAAGCCGCGAGAACTCTCCCTCGGGTAAATCCTTCTGCACGAAGCAACAAAGCGTTGCCTCCGGATAGCGCTCAATCAGCAGGTCAAGGTAGTGCTCAGCCTCAACCAGTTCACGTTTCTTGAAGTGAATAGCTAGGCGAGCCAGCAAAATCCACGGGTCATCTGCCCCGCGAGGTGGATCAAGCTTGCGGTACTGATCCATGAGGTTGTCGAGGGCGTCCTCGTCCTCAAGTTTTGCGTATGCGAGTGCAAGCGTAAAACGAGCATCAGCCGCATCTGCAGCGTCAAGCTCCAGGAGCTTCTCGCCATATGCGATGGCATCTTTGTTGCGGCCGCAGATAAGTGCGCGAGAAGAAAGCGTTGCTAACCAGCGCTTATAGGGATTGATGGCCAGCCTCTGGGCAAGTTCTGCCTGCTCAGCGGGGAGCCCTTGCGAGGACTCTTGCGCCTTCTGGTAGCACGCGGCTTCTACCTGGGGGAGCTTCTCCACAAGGAACTGGTAGTAGGCGTCAAAAAGCCTGCTATTTGAGGCGTGGAGCATACGTTGGGCGTCAAAACAGTTGGGGTCCAGCTGAATTGCCTGGTTGAGGAGGTGTTTTCCCTGGTCGATAAGGGCCAGCGCCTGAGATTCCTCGACAAAGGGCAAGCGATAATCAACAATCTCGGCCGCCTGAGCAACCAGGTTGAACGCGCGGTCTTCATCGGTTTGAGGGAGAGAATCGCGGTCGTTGGAGAATCGCCAGTTGAAGTCCTTCATCAGCGTAGCAATGCTGTCCTCGTCGCTGACTTGCGTGCGAGCAAAGCGGAGGATAAGCCGCTGATAGTCTTCTT
>JABZHU010000053.1:0-8880 GCA_015258705.1 Atopobium sp.
ATCTCAAATAAATTCTCTTTGTAATAGGTGAAAATAGACGCATCTATTGCAAAGGAGTCCTGATGAACAAACGACTGTTTAAGCTGTTAAGTTTTGTCTTCATGCTGGTCCTGGCGCTTCCGCTTGCTGCAAAATCAGCTTTTGCTGAGACTGCAAGCACTGAAGCTGCTACAGGCACCCCTAAAGCGGTTGTCGCAACCATTACAGACTTTAGAGTTGAAGATCGTTTTGGCAATCCAACTACCGTTGTTAACAAGGCAAATGTGTATGCCATTGCTATGACGTGGGACGCCTCTGCAAACGCTAACGTAGAGCCGGGCGATTACTTTGACGTCACCCTCCCTAACGAGATGAGGTTTACCGCAGCTCATCCTGCGTCTACCTTTAACATCACCGATGCAGCAACCGGCGAGGTCATGGCAGTAGCTCACGTTACCCCTGGTACCGATGGTTTTGGTGGAAACATGCGTGTTGTCTTTACCAACTACGTTAACAACCACACTGACCTGCGCGGTACCGCTCGACTTGGCTTTACCATTGATTCACAGCGTGTTCAGACAGGTACTGGTAAATCTTTTATCTTTACTGTCTCTGGCAGCCCTGTTCCTGTAACGTTTGACGTCACCGCTCCTGGTACCATTGGTACTGAGTTCCTCTCCAAGTGGGGCAAGATTATTGAGGGCAACGCAAACGAGATTCAGTGGACCGGCCGCATCAACTACTCTGGTGGTAACTTCCACAACGTCCGTCTACACGACCAGCTATCCGACCAGGGCGGCGGCGACCTTCCTTCCGAGATTACCTATGTGCCAGACACCTTTGAGCTCTGGAGCGCTCGCTTTGACGAGTACGGCTCAACTATCCCAGGAACCGCTACGCGTATCCCTATTACCCCAGGTATGCTCACCATTTCTCCTGATGGACAGTCGTTTGATCTTGACCTTTCTGGCTTAGACCTCAGCAACGGTCAGAGCTTTAAGTTCACCTATCGCACCACCTATGTACCTGGTGTTGCCCTGCGTAACCTCATTACCATGTACTCTGACAACCCTGAGTACCGCTCCGATTGGGTATATCGCAACGCAACTTCCGGCGGAGAAGGTACCTCTACCATCATCGCTCGTATCCGCATCGTCAAGGTAGATAAGAACGACCACAACACCAAGCTTGCTGGTGCAGTCTTTAAGGTGACCAGCACCACTGATCCATCCAAGACCTGGACTATTACCACTGGTGAAGATGGTACCGCTACCACCGAGAAGCTCCCTGCTGGCACCTACAACGTTCAGGAGATTACCGCTCCTGCTGGCTACCAGCTCAATACCGATACGTATAACCTGACCGTTTCTGCAACCACCGGCGTTATTAAGACCGTTGAAGACGAGAAGACCCCAACAGTTGACGTACAGGTCAACAAGACATGGGTGGGAACTGTCGGTGGTCCTGTTACCGTCAGGCTTTATAAAGATGGCGTTGCAAGCACAGAAACGGTTACTCTTGACCAGACCAATAACTGGACTGCAACATTTAGTGGTCTTCTTCGCAACGATGCAACAGACGGTCACGTTATTGCTTACACCGTAGCAGAAGAGAACGTTCCTGCTGGATATACCAGCGCAGTCTCAGGCAACCAGACTGATGGCTTCACGGTTACCAACACCGAGATTCCACCAAACACTCCTCCTACCACGCCACCAAATACGCCACCAAACACTCCTCCAAACACCCCACCAGCAACTCCTCCATCAGAGACTCCAAAGAAGCCAAAGAAGAAGCAGCCTAAGCTTCCTGAGACTGGCGACTTCTCCGAGATTGCTCTTGTTGCCGTAGCTACCGTGGGCAGCGTTATTACGACGCTTGGCTATGCTCTGAAGGATCGTCGTAAGTAAGACAGCGTTGCGCAGTAAGTAACGCCATGAGCAAAAGTTGCTCGTACTTCTCGCGCTAAGCTCCACGAACTTCTCGCACACGTCCCCGCTTCACACGTTGAAGCGGGGATTTTTTGTGGCAGGTTTGTTTCCTTACAGCAAGAAATCGCAAAATTGCGTATAGTAGATGTTTGACAAAACGCATTGGGCAAAACGCAGATTAAACACAAAGGAGCCCCAATGGCCAGAAGGTCACATTCATCTCAGAATCGCGGAAACAACAGCCGTGATAGGTACGAAGATACCCCTGAGTACGATACAGAGGACTTCGCACAGGACGATTATGACGCTTATAATCAGGGCGCATATCAACCTCGCACGCTGGGCAGCGTTCGAAGCGCAGGTGCAAGTTCTGCACGCAACAATCACGAATCTCACGGCTCCAGGTTTACGCGCGAGCCTTTGATTGGCCAGACCAACGTCGGCGATGAGTGGCCCGAAGAAGCCCCAGCTCAGCAACAAAAACATACCCACTTTGCTGCACATCGTGCTGGCGCTGTAAGCCACGCTCCTTCTCGCGCAGAAGGCGTTGGAGCATACTCCAAGAAGCGCCAAGGGTCTTCTCGCGGTCGCGGTCTTAAGATTTTTGCGGGCATCCTGGGAACGTTGCTGCTGGTAGCAGGTGTAGCGTTTGCTTGGTGGATGCTGGATACCAACTCAAAGCTCCGACAGGGCTTGGACGCAAACCTACAGGCCACACTGGTACAGGTTGCTCCATCCGACCCGTTCTACATGCTGCTTCTGGGCGTGGATAAGGACGAGGGACGCGCAGAGAACTGGGGTGATTCCGACGCAAATTTCCGCGCCGACACTATTATTCTGGCTCGCGTTGACCCTAAGAACAAGAAAATTACCCTGATTTCTATCCCCCGAGACACTATGGTTGACCTGGGAGAACACGGAAAGCAGAAGATTAACTCCGCATACAGCTATGGCGGCGCATCCGGAATGGTTGAGGCTGTTTCCAAGCTGGCAAACGTTAACATCTCGCACTATGCCGAGGTAGACTTTGAGTCGTTCACCAAGATTGTGGACTCTATTGGCGGCATTACGGTCAACCTGCCCGTTGCTGTTTCTGACATGCAGTACTCGGGTATCGACCTTCCTGCCGGTGAGCAGCAGCTCAACGGCCAGCAAGCACTTGGTCTTTCTCGTAGTCGCCACGCGTACGACAACTACGGCGCCGGCGACTTCTATCGCGCGGCTAACCAGCGCATGATTCTAACGGCCATTGCCAAGAAGGTCCTCCAGCTGGACCCCGTTTCTATGTCGGGCGCCGTATCTACCATGGCCGAGAGCGTAACTACTGACTTCAACGTTACCGATATTGTGGGACTGGCCATGTCGTTTAGGGGTATGGACACCTCCAAGGATATGTATTCCGCACGTACGCCGACGACGTCCGAGCTCATTGACGACGTGTGGTATGAGATTGTCGATAAGAGCGCGTGGAAGACCATGATGGACCGCGTAAACCAGGCGCTACCTCCTCTGGAGGATGCAAGTACCGACGAAACCACAGGCGTTGTGGGTACCGTTGGAGGAGACCCTTCAGCTATCGACAGCATCAAGCCTGACTATACCGGTGAAGTAGCCGTACTCAATGGCACCGATGTTCAGGGACTTGCAGCTCAGAAGGCTGGCATCCTGAAGACTAAGGGCTACACCGCTTACGCCGACAGCTCTCTGGAGCATCCAACCGACTCGATTATTGTCTACGACGGCACGCGTACGGGCCTGGCAAAGGCCGTTGGCGTTGCAAAAGCGCTGGACATCCCTACTGCTAACATCAAGGCAAACGACGGCTCCTACCCAACTGACGTGGACATCACCGTAGTCCTGGGCACCGATCAGGCCCCAAAGCGCTAGCGACTTGCGGCGGCTCGCAACCAGCGACGCGCAGCGTGCGACCCGCTACGGCGTGCGCCACACAGCGACGCCACCCCACCCCACACAAAAACGGGCGAGAAGACCGATCTTCTCGCCCGTTTTACGTTTACTGTCAGCGGTTTTGTGGCTTAGACGTTAAAGCGGAAGTGCATGACGTCGCCGTCCTCGACCACGTACTCCTTGCCCTCGATGCGCAGTTTGCCTGCGGTCTTGCAGCCAGCCTCGCCGCCCAGCTCCACGTAATCGTTGTAGCTGGCAACCTCAGCCTTGATGAAGCCGCGCTCAAAGTCGGAGTGGATGACGCCCGCAGCCTCGGGAGCCTTAGCGCCAATGCGGACGGTCCATGCCCTGACCTCCATGGGACCTGCGGTAAAGTAGCTCTGCAGACCAAGCAGCTTGTATGCTGCCTGAGCAAGCGTCTCCAGGCCGGAGTGCTCAAGTCCCAGGGACTCCAGGTACTCTGCAGCCTCCTCTGGATCAAGGTCAGCAAGCTCAGCCTCGACACCTGCGCAAACAGGGATGGACTGAACACCGTTGATGACAGGAGCCGGCTCGGTAAGCATGTCCTCGTCGACGTTTGCGACGTACAGGATTGGCTTCATGGTAAGCAGGAAAAGGTCGCGAGCAGCCAGGCGCTCCTCGTCGGTCATCTCCATGTCAGCGGCGCGATTGCCCTCGTTCAGCCACTCCTGAAGGCGCTTTGCCACGTTGAGCTTGGGCTGGAGGTCCTTATCGCGCTTGGCCTCTTTCTCCAGCTTAGGCAGGGCACGCTCAATGGTGCCCAGGTCAGCGAGGATGAGCTCCGTCTGGATGATGTCAACGTCCTCGTCAGGATTAACGCGACCCTCAACGTGGATGACGTCGGGGTCTTTGAAGTAACGAACAACCTCGCAGATAGCGTCGGTGTTGCGAATGTTTGCCAGGAACTGGTTGCCCAGACCCTCGCCCTCGTTTGCGCCCTTGACCAGGCCAGCGATGTCCACAAACTCAACGGTTGCAGGCATGATGCGACCAGGATTGACAATCTCAGCCAGCTTCTGGAGCCTTGCGTCAGGCACGTCAACGATGCCCACGTTAGGGTCGATGGTAGCAAACGGATAGTTTGCGGCCAGGCCACCCTTGCGGGTCAGCGCGGTGAACAGCGTGGATTTACCAACGTTTGGCAGGCCAACGATACCAATTGAAAGCGACATGTGAGTCCTCTTGTTGTCGGTGGACGGTTACGGTTATTTGCGTTTCTCGCGAGAAAAACGAGCAGCTAGAAGCGTTGTGCTGTGTACGCAGCTACTTGCTACTCCCCATTATCCTCTTTTGGAGGTTGTTGTGTGGCGGCAGAGTTCGCAGCGAGGCCCGCAGCGGCGTCCGTGGCGGCTTCCTCATCCGAGTCCTCGGTAATCGAATCCGCCAGGTGTTTGAGCTGCTCCTTGCCGGTGTCAAAAATGAAGCGAGCTTTACGACGAGCCAACGCCTCAAGACGCTCGGTTTCCTCGGCCTTGCGGTCGCGAACAACTAGCTCAGAGGTGTTCATCGGCACCATCGTAAGCGCACCAGGCTCTGGACAGACAATTTCACAGGCGCCGCAGTTGACGCAGAACGGCATCTTGATGGTTAACTTACCGCGCTCGTCGATGTCAATTGCATGCGTTGTGCAGGTGTTTTTGCAGTCGCCGCAGACCGTGCACTTGCTGGAATCCCAGATAGGAGCCTCGAGCTTCACGTAAGGAGCCAGGTCTGGATCGTGCTGGAGGGCGCCCATAACCAAGCGGCGATCCTGCGTGAGCATGGACTGCCTCATGTCGGTGGTGCGCAGACCCATCACGTCATCAAGCTGTGTCTGGAGTTTGTCCAGGGAACGAGCGTGATTGTTGATGCGGTCGGCAATTGCCTTAGCGCCCGCAAGGACAGGCGTCGACGCAGACACCAGGCGTTCTGCACCGTTCATCGCGTTGGAGATGAACTGTGAGCGAATATAGGCGCGCGTGAAGTTGTGGTTGAGGCTGTTACCGTCTACCTCGAGACCAACTGTGGCGCCCGTCCACTCCTCAGCGGTAGCGATGGCTTGGGTATATGCCTCCTCGCCGGTGGTGGTACGACAACGGTCGCAAACGCCCAGTGGCAGGTAAACACTCACGTTGTCAAAGTCTGTAAGGATCGAGAACCAAATGTCGGCGGAGAGCATACCCACGCAGGGCAGACAGATTTCGTTGCCCTCAGGTTTTCTCGCCAGAGCGCGCGTACAAGTAATGTAGCACTGCTCGTACGCGGAGGCCGCGCGAGCTACCTGGTCATACAGCATGCGGGACGTGTGGCGGCGCGTGTTGAACGTCTCGGTTGGGCACGCGGCAACGCAAAGGCCGCACTGAAGGCAGGCCTCGTCATCGATGCGTACAGACTGATTATGGATATCAATGCAATTAGCTGGGCAAACGTCCAAGCAGCGAGAGCAAGCCTCAGCCTTTCCGGAGGCGCACCTCAGGCAACGATTGGCGTTTGACCAGGGGATTTCCTTGTAGTCCATTGGCTCAAACGGCTTGTCCGTATTTGGGTCAATCGACAGGCTTCCCATCAGCGCGTCGAGCGGGTTAGAGAGCACCTGGAGGGAGTCCTGGATGTCAATGAGGTCGTCGAGAAAATCTCGCTCCTCGTTACGATTCTGGTTCTGAGCCATGGTGCCTCCTCTCCTTTGGCGCGTGGTGGATGGTTCAAGTATGCGAGCTGGTCGCATGGACGAGCGTAGTCGCAAATAAATATTCTAACCTGTAGCGACCAATAATTCCGCTCAAATGACGTCACATTCATACGATTTCGATTAATGGACGATGAGCGGATAAACGTTGCAGCCGTGACAAGACGGGTTTCTCGCCCACGACAAGACGGGTTTCTCGCCAAGTGGGCGCAGCGGCAAAAAAATCGGGCCCAGCGAGAGGCTGGACCCGATTGAAGTTCCTTGGAGGTGCGGATTAGTACATGCCGCCCTGGCCGCCCTGAGCAGCTGCGCGAGAAATGGACTCCTCGATGGTGGTGTCCTTTGGCATCTCGGAAACAGTTGCCTCGGTGATGAGGATGAGGGATGCAACGGAAGCTGCATTCTGGAGTGTGGTACGGGTGACCTTAACTGGGTCAAGAACACCCATCTCAATCATGTCGCCATACTGGCCAGAAGCGGAGTCAAGACCCTGGCCGGTTGGGAGTGCCTTGATCTTCTCGACAACTACGCTGCCCTCGAAGCCAGCGTTGTTAGCGATGGTGCGGACTGGAGCCTCAAGTGCCTTGCGGATGATCTCAACGCCGATCTTCTCGTCTGCGTCAGAGGTCTGAACGCTGTCGAGGACAGAGGAAGCAGCCAGGAAGGAAACGCCGCCACCTGCGACGATGCCCTCCTCGACAGCTGCGCGAGTTGCCTGAAGTGCGTCCTCGATGCGGTGCTTGATCTCCTTGAGCTCAACCTCGGTAGCTGCGCCAACCTTGATGACTGCAACGCCGCCGGCGAGCTTAGCAAGACGCTCCTGGAGCTTCTCGCGGTCAAAGTCGGAAGTGGTGTTCTCAATCTCAGCCTTGATCTGGGTGATACGGTCATCGATTGCGTCCTTGGAACCAGCGCCACCAACGATGGTTGTGGTCTCCTTGGTGACCTTGACGGACTTAGCGCGACCGAGCATCTCTGCGCTGATCTCGTTGAGGTTGACGCCGAGCTCCTTGATGACTGCCTGGCCGCCGGTGAGAACGGCGATGTCCTCGAGCATGCGCTTACGACGGTCGCCGTATGCAGGGGCCTTGATTGCGCAGACGTTCAAAACGCCGCGGAGCTTGTTGAGGATGAGGGTGGTCAGAGCCTCGCCGTCGACGTCCTCAGCCATGATGAGCAGAGGTGCGCCCTGCTTCTGGACTGCCTCAAGGATAGGCAGGATGTCCTGGATGGAGGAAATCTTGTTGTCTGTCATCAGGATGTAAGGATTGTCCAGCTCAGCGGTGAGAGTCTCGTTGTTGGTTGCGAAGTAAGGGGAAACGTAGCCCTTGTCAAACTGCATGCCCTCAACGGTGTCGATGTCGATGCCGAAGGTCTGGGACTCCTCAACAGTGATGACGCCGTCCTTGCCGACAACGTCCATAGCGTCGGAAATCTTGCCACCGATGACTGGATCACCTGCGGAAATGGTACCAACGGAAGCAATCTGCTGCTTGGTTGAGACCTCTTTAGCGATGCCTCTCATCTGAGCGACAACAGCCTCAACAGCCTTGTCGATGCCGCGGCGAATTGCGATTGGGTTTGCGCCAGCTGCAACGTTGCGGAGGCCCTCGTTAACGATGACCTGTGCAAGCAGGGTTGCGGTAGTGGTGCCGTCGCCGACGGTGTCATTAGTCTTGGTTGCAACCTCTTTGACCAGCTGAGCACCCATGTTCTCTACTGGGTCCTTGAGCTCAATCTCGCGAGCAACGGAGACGCCGTCGTTGGTGATAGTTGGTGCGCCGTAAGAACGCTGCAGAGCAACGTAGCGACCCTTAGGTCCAAGAGTGGTGGTTACGGCATCTGCCAGGGTGTTTACGCCCTTAGCAAGCTTGGCACGAGCGTCGGTGCCAAAATCGATATCTTTAGCCATGATATTCCTCCAAAATAGCTGAACTTACAAGTAAAAAGCGGACGAACAAGCTGCAAGTTAACGAGCTACGAACAAACGAGCTACGAGCAAACGAGCTACGAGCGATTAGTCCTCGAGGACTGCAAGGATGTCGTCAGCACGGAGAAGCAGGAGCTCCTGGTCGTCTACCTTGACCTCAGTGCCGCCGAACTTGCCATAAAATACCTGGTCGCCGACTTTAACATCAAGAGCGATGCGATTGCCATTCTGATCAAGCTTGCCAGTTCCAACTGCGAGGACCTCGCCACGCTGAGGAAGCTCCTGTGCTGCGGATGCAATGTAGAGACCAGAGGATGTCTTCTCCTCTTTTGGAGCAGGCTTTACCAGAACACGATCTCCAAGTGGCTTCAAATTCATAATGAAAACCTCCCTTTCGGGCCAAGCCCGATATTGGCGCCAAGCGCCCTTTTCCAACGCTATTAGTT
>JABZHU010000182.1:0-2042 GCA_015258705.1 Atopobium sp.
TCAAGAACTCTTTTTATAGTCTTGAAGGTATTTGATTTGTCATGAGTTAAAAGCCTTCTAACATTTTCGAGAACGATGGCTTTTGGGGCTTTATTGTTTTCAATTTGGTAATTGATTATTTCAGCCACTCGAAAAAATAGTGTGCCTCTAGTATCTTCAAAACCTTTTTGATCCCCCATCATACTAAAGGGCTGGCAAGGAAACCCCCCTATTAAAATATCGTGTTGAGGTATAGAACTTAATGGGATTTTGTTAATATCTCCAAGATTCATCATGCTATTCGGAAAATTTATGCAATACGTTTTTGCGGCATACTTATCAAAGTCATTTGCCCAAATAACGTCAAAGCCTGCTTCAAGAAATCCTTGATCAAGGCCACCAATACCACTAAATAAAGAAACGACATTCATCAATAAACTCCTATTGAATGTTTTCTATTATCTTCGGAAAGCAGAATCTAAAATATAGTTTCATTTCCAAAGCTCGACAAAATATTACTTATGATCCAGAAACAATTTTACTCGTTTTTGTTTTGTTAACGTAATAAGCTTTAAAAAATATTTGAATGAGAAAGCGATAACACTCGAATTACCTAATATACGTTTTTCACGATCAAAAAAACGCCTCCCAGCGTAGAGCCAGGAGGCGTTTCAAGGAAAGGACTAGAGGGGTTTCTCGCCAATTAGGCAAGCATCTGAGCAAGATCCTCGGAAGCATCGCCGATTGGGCCAATACCGTAGTTCTCAACAAGAATGTTAAGGACATTAGGGCTGACAAATGCAGGAAGGGTTGGTCCAAGCTTGATGTTCTTGATGCCAAGGTGCAGCAGGGTCAGAAGGACGCAAACTGCCTTCTGCTCGTACCAAGACAGGACAAAGCTCAGTGGCAGGTCGTTAACGCCGCAGTCGAATGCATTTGCAAGAGCAGTTGCAATCTGAACAGCGCCGTAAGCGTCGTTGCACTGGCCAACGTCAAGAATACGAGGGATGCCACCAATGGTGCCCAGGTCAAGGTCGTTGAAGCGGAACTTACCGCAAGCAACGGTGAGTACAACGGAGTCTGCAGGAGTCTGCTCAACAAACTCGGTGTAGTAGTTACGACCAGGGCGAGCGCCGTCGCAGCCGCCAACAACAAAGAAGTGCTTGATAGCGCCCTGCTTAACAGCATCGATGATCTTATCGGCAATGCCAAGAACAGCGCCGTGGCTAAAGCCGGTGGTTACCTTGTGGCCACCGTTGATACCGGTAAGCTCCTGAGCCTCAGCGTATCCGCCAAGCTCCTGAGCCTGCTTGATAACAGCGCTGAAGTCCTTCTTGCCGTTTGCATCCTCATCAATGTGAACGAGCTCTGGGAATGCAACAAGCTCGGTAGTGTAGACGCGGTCCTTGTAGCTAGGACGAGGTGGCATGAGGCAGTTAGTAGTAAAGACAACAGGAGCTGGAATGTCCTTGAACTCCTTCTGCTGGTTCTGCCATGCGGTACCAAAGTTGCCCTTGAGCTGTGGGTACTTCTTGAGCTCTGGGTAACCGTGAGCTGGGAGCATCTCACCGTGGGTGTAGACGTTAACGCCGGTGCCCTCGGTCTGCTCAAGGATCATCTTGAGGTCAAGAAGGTCGTGACCAGAGACAACGATGAATGGACCAGGCTCAATAGTCAGAGGAACCTCAGTTGGAACTGGGGTGCCATAAGCGCCGGTATTTGCGCTGTCGAGAAGAGCCATGCACTTGAGGTTGACCTCGCCTACCTCAAGGGTAAGAGGCAGCAAAACGTCAACGGAGGACTCGGTAGCAAGAGCAGCAAGAGCCTTTACAAAGAACGCGTCAACTGCGTCATCAGTCTTGCCAAGAACGCGAGCGTGGTAAGCGTAAGCAGCCATACCACGGATACCAAAGAGAATGAGGGACTTGAGGGACCTAATATCCTCGTTGTCGGACCAAACGCCGCCAAGAGGAAGATCCTCAACAGGCTCTACGCCAGCCTCTGCAGCTAGACGGTTCTTCTCGTCACGAACCTGAGCAGTAATTGCGTCAACCGCACCCTTG
>JABZHU010000054.1:0-8692 GCA_015258705.1 Atopobium sp.
GTGCAAGGGTTTGTTTCTCTTGGTAGCGTTGTGGCTGTGACCCAGCTGTCTGGTCAGGTAATTGCGCCCGCTTCAACATTTGCTTCATTGCTTGGCAAAGTTAAAGCGGCCTATCCGGTTTTGAAGGCGGTTATACGCGACGATGAAGAAACTCCGTTTGACAATAAGGAACGGCACTATGATGCAGAACGTGAAATTGAGTTAAAAAACGTTACCTATAAGTACCCTGATTCAATTTCCGGAGTATCTAAGATATCTGCGCGCTTTGAGACTGGAAGGAAGTATGCGATTATTGGAAAAAGCGGAAGTGGAAAGAGTACACTTTTAAAACTGATTTCAGGCCAGATAGAACCTCAGGATGGAGACATTCTGATTGACGGTTCAAGAGATATTTTATGTGATCCGGCAATGATTCACCAAAATGTGTATTTGTTTGACGATACGCTAAAAAATAACATTACGCTGGGAAGTTCGTATTCGGATGATCAAATCGGTGAAGCTATTAAAAAATCTGGTCTCTTAGAAGTAGTTGCTGCTCTTCCAAAAGGACTCGACACTCCAGTGGAAGAGAACGGAAAGCGCTTCTCAGGAGGTGAAAGACAGAGGATTGCTATTGCGCGAGCCTTACTGTATGGAAAGAAGTTACTGCTTGTTGATGAAGCTACGTCTGCATTGGACACACGCATGGCTACTGAGGTCGAGAATAACCTGCTTAGTCTAAGCGGAGTTACCATGATTGAGGTAACTCATCATCTCAATGTTGCGCAACAATCAAAGTACGATGCCGTATTTGAAATGACTCCAAGCGGGCTTGTAGAGATAAAACAATAGTAGGAGCTCAATACGTTGAGGAGTACTACGTGGCAACAGGCCTTGGAGCTGCAGTTGCCGAGCTTCTGGCTGAGCAGCTGCCCACACCCATGCGCTTTGCTGGCATGCGTACCTTTGGTACGTCCGCTCCTGGTGACGTGCTGCTTTCGCACTTTGGCCTGGATGCCGAAGGTATTGCCGCTCGCGTCAGGGAGTTTCTGCTCTCGTTGCCACATGCGAGAGATACAACGGCAACGCCGCAGGTCAGTGGCGCGTGTGGGCGTAACGACGGCAACGCCGCAGGTCAGCGACGTGTGCGCACACAGGTTGCAAGTGATTTCTACCCGGTATCCATTTCGTGTGGATGCCGGGTTTCTTGTGCGGAAACGCTGCTAGTGGACGGGGTTCTCGCCAGGTGGGCGGTGCGAGCCCGGAGTGAGCCTGCTGCGCGCCTGATTTTCTCGCCATGTCTGAGTAAATATACTCAGACATGATGCAGCTTTCAGGCTCAAAAATTCAAGGCCACGTAGTCTATCTTTTACGTGCCTGATTTCTGCAAAGAATCTGTAAATTTTGCCTAAAAATGTAAAAGAATCGGTGGATTTGCCTGATTTCTGCAAAGAATCGGTGCTGCAATTACAGATTCTTTGCACTTTTCAGGCGCGTGATGGCGAGAGGCGCGCTTGGCGAGAAACTCGTGTGCTTGGGCGTGGGTCCGCGGCACTTCTGGCCATGAAAAAGACCTGGTACCGTGTGGTACCAGGTCTTTTGTGATTGCATGTTAGCTCGGTGTGTGAGCAAAGGTTGCTTGAGCTGCAGCTACGTCAGCGAAACTGGCGGACTAGCCGAGGTGCTTGGTGATGGAAGCAGCTGCTACCTTACCAGCGCCCATTGCAAGAATGACGGTTGCAGCACCGGTTACGATGTCGCCACCAGCCCAGATGCGAGGATCGGAAGTACGGCCCTCTTCGTCGGCCTCAATGTAGCCCCACTTGTTGAGCTTGATATCGCCAATCATCTTTGCGAATGGGTTAGCGTTAGTGCCGATTGCTGAAATTGCAACGTCGCAAGGAATGTCCTCGATAGCACCCTCGATAGGTACTGGACGACGACGTCCGTCAGCGTCAGGCTCGCCGAGCTCCATCTTCTGGACGCGAACTGCGCAAACTGCGCCGTCCTCGCCAGCGACAAACTCGAGAGGGGAGACGAGAGGAAGAACCTCAACGCCCTCAGCCTTTGCGTGGTGCAGCTCTGCACGACGAGCAGGCATCTCATCCTCGGTACGACGGTAAGCAATGATTGCACGCTCAGCGCCAAGACGCTTAGCAGTACGGACAGCGTCCATAGCAACGTTGCCGCCACCAAAGACAACGACGTTCTTGCCGTGCTTGGTTGGGGTGTCGTACTCAGGGAACTTGTTAGCCTTCATGAGGTTAACGCGGGTGAGGTACTCGTTTGCAAAGAAGACGTTAGGCAGGTTCTCGCCAGGGATGTTGAGAAGCTTTGGAAGGCCTGCACCTGTTGCAATGTAGATTGCATCAAAGCCCTGCTCAAAGAGCTCGTCTGCATCGGTGATACGACCGACAACAGAGTTGTATTCAAACTTAACGCCCAGCTCCTGAAGGCCGTCAATCTCACGCTTAACAACAGCCTTTGGAAGACGGAACTCAGGAATACCGTAGACCAGAACGCCGCCGCCGGTGAAGAATGCCTCAAAGACGGTAACGTCAAAGCCGTTACGAGCAAGCTCGCCAGCGCAAGCAATACCGGAAGGACCGGAGCCTACAACTGCAACCTTCTTGCCGTTCTTTGGAGCGATTGCTGGCTTGGAAGCAAGCTCAGGCTGGTCGCCAAGGAAGCGCTCGAGCTGACCAATAGCAACTGGTTCGCTACGCTTACCCATGATGCAGACGCCCTCGCACTGGTTCTCCTGTGGGCAAACACGACCACAAACTGCAGGAAGCATGGAGGATTCACGGATGATGTCAAGACCGCGGCCAAACTCCTCTGCACGGATAGCCTCGATGAAGCGAGGAATGTTGATGTTTACAGGGCAGCCCTGAACGCACAGTGGATTCTTACAATCCAGGCAGCGGTTTGCCTCTGCAATTGCCATCTCTTTAGTGAAACCCTTGTCGACAGGGCGGAAGTCTTGTGCGCGCTCTGCAGCTGGCTCTTCGTTGTCAGCTGTACGAGGTGCCTTGACGTTTGGAATGTAGCGACCGTTTACCTGTGGCATGCGCACCTCGTCTCCTCGTAAGCCTTGATGGACTGGCCTTCCTCGGTGAGGTAGGCTGCCTGACGTGCGCGAAGGTCGTTCCAGTCAACCTTGGTTGCGTCAAAGTCAGGACCGTCAACACAAGCAAACTTGGTCTCGCCACCAACCTCAACACGGCAGCAACCGCACATACCAGTGCCGTCGACCATGATTGGGTTCAGGGAAGCGATGATAGGTGTGTCGTACTTCTCGGCAGTGAGAGTGGAGAACTTCATCATAGGAACTGGGCCAACGCAGAATACGCGGTCGACCTGCTTGTCCTGCAGAAGACGCTCGAGAGGTGCAGTTACAACGCCCTTCTCGCCAAGAGAACCGTCATCTGTGGTGATGTGGATGTGATCGTCGTCCAGAATGGAACGGAACTGATCCTCAAGCAGCAGCAGCTCTTTGGTACGAGCGCCCATGATTGCGTGGACCTCGCGGCCAGCTGCTACGAGCTGACGAGCAACAGGGAAAGCGATAGCCAGGCCAACGCCGCCGCCGATAACTGCCCATTTGCCCTCGCCCATCTCGGTAGGCTCACCCAGAGGACCAGTGACGTCCTGCAGGAAATCACCAACCTCGTAGGTAGAAAGCATCCTGGTGGTCTTGCCGATTACCATGAAGATAAACTCGACCCAACCCTCCTCAGGATTCCAATCCGCAAAGGTAAATGGAACGCGCTCGCCACACTCATTTGCGCGGACCATCAGGAACTGACCAGCATGTGCATGCTTGGCCATCTGTGGTGCCTCGATGCGGAACTTGAAGACCTTCTCGGAGAACTGAGTCTTTTCGAGGATCTTATACATTCAGCGGTACTCCTCTCCTAACACAACAAAACTGCGAGTGAGTTGACGCGCCGCACTACAGCGTGCCTTCTGGCGAGAAGACAGTGGCAGGTGACGCATGTATCTCACGCATACGAGTCTGGGTAACCCGTATTCGCAAACAACATACCTATTGTACTATTTGCGCATGATTCAAGGCATGAGTAATTCATGAATGAGCATAAATATTTCGTAGAATGTTTTGCCTGCTAGCTGCGGAGGGTGGGCGAGAAGCTCGGCGGGGCAGTGCGGACGTGCGGACGCAGCGTCGCGCGGGCGTGCGGGTGCGGCGCCGAGAGGGCGTGCAGTGGCGACACGTGGCGGAGTGCGGCGGAGCGCGGTGACCGCTAGCGGCGGAGTGCGGTTACTGCTAGCTGCGGAGGAATTGCTCCACCTGATCGGCGGTCGCCTGAGCGGTGACCAGAAAGTCTTCCAGGTTGTTTCCCTTGAGCTCGCGCAGAACATAGTCTGCCACTGGCATCTTTCCAGGAGGGCGACCGATGCCAAACTGCAGGCGCATAAAATCCCTGGTCTGGAGCTTGTCGGCGATGGAGCGCAGGCCGTTATGCGAGTTGAGTCCGCCGCCTTCTTTGAAGTTGAGTTGGCCCTCTGCGAGGTCAACCTCGTCGTGAATAACCAGGATTTGCGCAGGTTGTAGGTGGTGTGCACGAGCAAGTTTGGAGAGGGGACCACCGCTGGTGTTCATGAAATCCTGGGGTTTGGCCAGGAGTACATGGCGTTTCTCGCCAGATGCGGTGCCGGGAGCAGCGGGAAGGGTGATCTCCGCGACCTGGCAGCCCGCCTCGCTTTTCCAGTACGAAACGCCGTGGCGCTCGGCAAGGGCATCGACGACGGCAAAACCAGCATTGTGCCTGGTGTGCGCGTATTTCTCGCCAGGATTTCCCAGGCCCGCTACAAGCACAATTTTGTTACCGTGCATCGAATTTCCTTCCGTTTGAAATGTGTACGTTTATGATGGTAGGGGAAAACGACAGGTTCGACCAGCGTGAACTGAGCTCGCGACGGACGCGCGATGGACTGCAGCAGAGTGCGACGGACGCGTGACGCGCAACGACCGATAGAGGTGCAGAGGCAAAATGAAGAAGATTCTGGTTACCGGATTTGAGCCTTTTGGTGGCGAGAAAATCAATCCAGCTTGGGAGGCCGTGAAGGCGCTACCTGAGACTATTAGCGGTGCTCAGGTGATAAAACTGCACGTACCTGTTGAGTTTGGCGCTGGCGCTCAGAAGGTTATCGACGCGCTTGAAGCGGAGCGTCCCGAGATTGTGCTTTGCGTGGGCCAAGCGGGTGGAAGAAGCAAAATCACACCCGAGTTTGTGGGCATCAACTGGGCACATGCGCGGATCCCCGACAACGCGGGCAAGCAGCCGCTCTCGCAGCGCATCATTGACGGCGCTCCCGACGCGTACTTTGCATCGCTACCGGTAAATGCCATGGTGGCCGCCATGAACCAGGCGGAGATCCCCGCGGCGGTCTCGTACACTGCGGGAACGTACGTCTGCAACGACGTCATGTACCAGGTCCTTCACGCGCTGGTCACAAGATTTCCGGAGACTCGCGGTACGTTTCTGCACGTACCGTTCGCAACGGAGCAGGTTGCCGAGAAAAACGCTGTAGCCGCCGAGAAGAACGCCGCAGGTGAAAAGGACACTGCGGGTGAGACGACCCGCCAGGTTCCAAGCATGTCGCTGGAAATGATGACTCGCGGACTGCAGGTTGCGCTGGAAGCGGCGCTTGTAAACGACGTTGACTTCACGGATTCCGAAAGCGGAACGACCTGTTAGAACGCGCGCTGCTGAGGGCGGTTTGCGAGCGCACGGGTTTCTCGCTAGGCGCGAGGTGCGCGGGGTTCGTGGGGCGCTGCGAGCACACCGGGTTTCTCGCCAGGCGCGCCTGAAAAGTGTAAAGAATCTGTATTTGAGACACAGATACTTTGACAAAATCAGGCAAATCCACCGATTCTTTCACACTTTTAGGCAAAATTTACAGATTCTTTGATGAAATCAGGCGCGTCAAAGATAGGCGCTTCGGCTCTAAATTTTGAGCCTGAAAACTGCATTATGTCTGAGCAAATTTACTCAGACATAGCGAGAAAAACCGGTAAAACTACTCAGACTCCGTGTACTTTTCCGGCAAATTACTCAGACATGGCGAGAAAATCAGGCGTACTCTTGTCCACATCAGGCGTGCGCTGATCGTGCGCCAGCGCGCACCGCCCACTTGGCGAGAAACCCGTCTACTCCCAGCATTTCCGCACAAGAAACCCGGTATCCACACGAAGTAGATACCGGGTAGAAATCGCTTTGCGACCCGCGACCTGCGCGGCGCGGACCTGCGGGATTACAGGTTGAAGTCACCGCCAAAGATGTCGGAGACAGGACGGTCGGTGTAGACAGCGTAGATTGCCTCGGCAATCTCGTTTGCGATGGTAATCGTCTTGATCTTGGAGCCTTCCTGGTTTGCTGCTGCACAAGGAATTGCGTCGGTAACCACGCACTCCTCGATAGGAGCGTTGTTGAGGCGCTCAATTGCAGGACCAGAGAAGACGCCGTGGGTAGCGCAGACGTAGATGTCGCCCGCGCCCATTTCCTTCAGCTTAACAACGGAAGCGCAGAGGGTACCTGCAGTATCAATCATGTCGTCGTTAACAATGCAGGTCTTGCCCTTAATGTCGCCGATGATGCCCATAACAGCACTCTCGTTGTGGCGAGGACGGCTCTTATGTGCAATAGCAAGGCCGCAGTCCAGATAGTCGGAAAGCTTCTTAGCAGCCTTTGCGCGACCCATATCAGGGGAGACAACAACGGTGTTCTCCCAGTCAAATGGCTTGCTCTTAAAGTAATCACCCAGAAGGTAAAGAGCAGTCAGGTGAGAAACAGGAATGTCAAAGAAGCCCTGAATCTGGCCCTGGTGCAGGTCAAGGGTGATAACGCGGTCAACGCCAGCGTTCTCAAGCAGGTTTGCCATCAGGCGAGCAGTAATAGGCTCGCGAGCAGCGGCTTTGCGGTCCTGACGAGCATATGCGTAGTGAGGGATAACTACGGTAAAGCTGTTAGCAGATGCGCGCTTTGCAGCGTCAGCAACAATCAGCGTTTCCATAACCAGGTCGTTGACGTTGACACCTGCCAAAGACTGAATGAAGAAGACCTCGTCGCCGCGGACAGACTCGTCAAAGCGAGCGTAGATTTCTCCGTTAGCAAACTTCTCGAGGAGAAGACCTTGTAGCTCTAGGTGAAGAATGTCTGCAACCTTACGAGCCAGTTCAGGGTTACCTGTACCGGTGTAGAGCTTGATATTTCTAGCAACTAACAGTGGTTCACTCAGGTTCTCGAACATCTAGTCCTCTTTCTCAAGCTTGCGACGCCTCTGGGCGGCGTATCCCTCAACAATTTTCTGTTCAGAGCGCTCAAGTGCGAGCGCGTCTGCTGGTACATCCTTTGTGATGCACGAACTTGCCCCCACAAGTGCGCCATCACCAATTGAGACAGGTGCCACCATCATGGTATCGGATCCAACAAAGACGTTGTTGCCAATGTTAGTCTTGAACTTGTGGTAACCGTCGTAATTGCACGTAATTGAACCTGCGCCAATGTTGACGCCGGAGCCCATGGTAGTATCACCAATATAGGAGAGGTGAGGAACCTTGGAGCCCTCGCCGATAGTAGAATTTTTGATCTCAACGTGGGTGCCAGCCTTGGCGTGAGGCATGAGGTGTGTGCCTGGGCGCAGGTAAGCGCGAGGACCGCAGGTAGCAAAGTCGTCTACCTGTGCGTTGATAGCAACAGTCTCATCAATAACAGCGTCGTTACCAACAATCGTATCGGTCAGACGAGTGTTAGGACCTACCACGCAATTCTCGCCAATTGAGGTCTTGCCGTAGAGCATGGTCTGTGGGAGAACCTCGGTGTCCATACCAAGCGTGACCTCGGGGCCAATCCAGACGGAGGTTGGGTCCAGCATGGTGACGCCCTGGCTCATCCAGTGCTCGTTGATGCGCTCCTGCATGATGCGGGTGGCAACGGCAAGCTCGGAGCGGGAATTGACGCCCAGCGCCTCTTTGTAGTCGTCAACGTGGACGGCAGCAACAGGCTCGCCCTGGCTGACGTAAAGGCCTACCATGTCGGTGATGTAATACTCACCTTGCACGTTGTCATTGCCGAGAAGATCGATGTTTGCGGTCAGTCTTCCGCCACAGAAGCAGTACACGCCAACGTTGCATTCACGCTCTTGCTCGCGCTGCTCTGGCGTAGCATCCTTGTGCTCAACAATGGCAGTTACCTGGCCGTTAGAAGAAATGACGCGACCATATCCGGTTGGATCTGGTGGCGTCATCGTAAGTACGGTACATGCGTTGTGGTGAGCTTTAGTTTCTGCAACAAGGTCCAGAATAGACTGTGCGCGCAACAGAGATGCGTCACCGTTGATAACAACAACGGGTCCCTTGAAGCCACCAAGAGCATCCTTAACAACCTTGACGGCGTGGCCGGTGCCAAGACGCTCGGTCTGGGCAACATACTCAAGGTTAGGGAAGCAAGAAAGTGCAGATTTAACCTCGTCAGCGTGGTTACCAACAACCACAATGACGCGGTCAGCGCCAGCAGTAATTGCAGCGTTGACACTCCACCAAACAAGGGGTTTATCTAGTAATTTGTGCACAATCTTAGGGTGGTGGGACTTCATGCGCGTTCCCTCGCCTGCAGCGAGGACAATCGCAGTAAGTGGCATGTGAAAAGCCTCCAAGCATACGGTATGCGTTGACGCGGGAGTATTGCGT
>JABZHU010000055.1:0-8668 GCA_015258705.1 Atopobium sp.
AAACACCTGAAATGCTTGCTTACACCACTTTTCGGGACACGACCGTTTTTCCTGGGCAAACGCGTATGCAGAAAAATGTAACCCCCAACTAAACGGATTTTTTACCACTTGGCGCTGGGGTTGGAACGAAAACTTTACAAAACACCAGGATAGCGATACGACCGCATAGTTCTGGACTCTACATGCGGTGATCTTAGTGACCTTGACAGCTTGTCAACCTTGGTGGCCTTGGCAGCTTAGTTGCTTTGGCGGCCTTCCACGCGTACGCAAAACAGGCTCCTGGTTTTACCAGGAGCCTGTTTTTAGTTAGCTATCAGCGAGCGAAAAACTGGCTATTAGCTGTTCTTTCTTCTCAGAGCAATACCAAGACCACTCAGGGACAGAGCTGCAGCTCCAACGATTGAAGCAATACCTGAAGCGTCGCCGGTATAAGGAAGACCTGGCTTCTTAGGCTCTGGAGTAGTAGGTGGTGTAGTTGGAGGAACAACAGGAGCAGTGTTGGTCACTGTGAAGCCATCGTCCTGATTACCTGTGATCTGGGTTGTGTAACCAGAAATAGGAGTCTCGGAGATGGTGTATGCGTACTCGTGACCATCAGTCTTGTCGTAGAACTCAAGGTTGCTGAAGGTGTGCTTCCAGTCGTCAGCCTTGGTGATGGTTACCCTATCAACCTCGACACCATCACGATACAGAACAATCTCAGCAGAGTCGCCTTCCTGGTTCTCCCAAACCTTGGTGACCGGAATGTCGCGAGTCTTCATGTTGGTGTTGGTTACTACATAGTTAGTAGCGTCGCCAGTAATCTGGGTGGTGTAACCATCAACTGCATCCTCAGTAATGGTGTAGTTGATCAGAGCACCATTGTTGTACTGGTTAAGGTTGCTGAACGTATGCTGCCAGTTGTCTGCAGCGGTCAGAGTAGCGCTCTGAACCTCAACACCATCAGCGAGCAGGTGAATAGTTACGCTATCAGCAGGTGCGCCAATCCACTTCTTTGTTACTGGAACAGAAACCTTACCTTCAATGGTGTTGGTAACTGTAAGCTCAGTAGCTGAAGAGCCGGAATAGGAAGATGTGTAGTGAGCAATTGGGTCTTCCTTGACGGTGTACTCAATCTCGTGACCAGCAGTGTAACGTGGCAGGCCGTTGAAGATGTGAGACCAGTTGTTAGCTGCGTTCAGATCAAACTCGCCCACCTGGGTGCCGTCTGCATAAAGCCTGACGTGAACACTAGTAGGACGCAGGCCCTGAGCATTATTATCGTCAACCCAGACCTTCTTAACTGGGATGCTCAAAGCCTCAGGAGCATGCTGGTTTGTAATTTCAAAGCCGTTGATGCTTGTGGTGTAGTCAGGTACTGCATCCTCAGAAACGGTGTAGGTAATCTCTGCATTGCCATTGAACTTAGGCAGGTCAGAGAAGGTGTACTCCCAGTTATCCGCAGCAGTGACTGTCTTGTGCTGAACCTCAACACCATCTGCAAGAAGCCTGACAACAATGGAAGCTGGGCGCTTACCGTCGTTATTGTTGGAGTCGTCCCAAAGCTTTTTACCAGAGACGGAGACCTTCTCCTGCTGCAGCTGGTTGGTAACACTCAGTGCAACGGAATCGTTTGGTGAATTCTCATCTGCCTGACCAGAAGTAGCAGTTACCTTGTACTTCTTTCCGTTATAAGTGACCATGCCATTAGCGTCTGTGCCTACCTCTTCAAGAGTGTAGACGATAGGTGTCTTTGTGCTGGTTCCATCGTTGTGAGTTTCAATGGTGTACTTACGAAGATGCGTGAACGAAGCAGTCCAGTTGTTGGCTGCGGTAAGGTCAAGTGTCTTACCAGTATCAACGCCGTCGGCAAGAAGCTTTACGGTAATGGAGGTAGCATCTGGCTGAGCAATTGCGTTGCCGTCAGCGTCAAGCCACTTCTTCTCTACCTTGACATCCATGATGTCAACAAGCTGGTTTGCGACCTTCTCGGTACGGCGCATAGCTGCTTCGTTGTTGTAGATAACGCTCATGTCGTTGTATGCAAGAGCCTCGGAGAGGTTTGGATCATACAGTGGTGCCTTCATGGTAAGAACCGCAGACAGAACGGTGTATGGAGGCAAAATAGTGCCATCCTTACCAACGATCTTGATTGCCGTTACCTTGGTGTAGTCAGCTGGAGTCTTAGTCCACTCTGGGCTGTTAATCTCGTTGATATCGTTCTGAGCAGGGTGCTCATCGGTACGATAGTAAATATCATATTGAGAGCTGACGTCAGTTGAGCCAATCTTCAGCTCAATAGGACCCTGAAGTGTATTGCTGAAAGCAGAGTTTCTGCCGTCGCCCACATATGGCAACACGTCGTACATAAGGATCTTATTCATTGGCGTGTTGTAGTAGTTACGAATGCTCAGACGATACTGGAAGAGTCCGCTGGTATCAGTGACGCCAGCAAAGTCAGTCATGATTGTAGCCGAGGTAAATGCCCTACCGTAGAATGCGCCGCCGCCAGCAATGTTTGGCTCAAGGCTACGGATGTGCTTGTCGGACTGGATACTCTCAACGTTGTTGCCAAGAACCTTTGCGGTTGCCTTCAGAATAGTCTCATCAGTGACACCATTCATATTGATGTCGAGGTCATCCTTGACAAAGTTACTGGCGTTGTACATACCAGAGAAATCATCTGGTGTACCGTGAGTCCAGTTTGTGGCGTAGAAGTAGACGTCATTATTGTTGTTCAGAACGTCATTCTCGGCCTTAGAAGGAATGATGTCGTCGTTGATTACCAGGTTCCTAATCTCATAACCCATGGTTCCATACTGATACACGTATCCAGATGGAAGGGTAATCTTGATTGCATTGCGTCCAGTCTCGTTGTAGTTCCTGATGTACTCAACCTTCTCAGGCTGCAGCGAGTCAGCAATTGGTGAAACAGAGGTATTCTCGTCATAAGAAACGCCAGCAGGGAGAAGATCGACGAAGGTTGGATTCTTCAGGTAACGAGCAGGTGAAAGCTCTGTCAGCGCAAAGCCCACGCGAGCACTAAAGCGCTCGTTAGGCATACCAACGCGCTGGTACCAAGAGGACTTGGACAGCCAGACCTTCTCGCTAAATGGAGTAAAGCGAGTATCCCAATTTGCGGAGAAGTTCATTGGGGTCTTGGTGCCGTCGGTATTAACTTTATTGGCGTTGACCTTGATGATGTTGGTAAGAGGTCTGTCGCTGTAAACCTCGCCAAATGGATTCATGAACATCATCTGGATGTTGAAATCAATGTTGCTGGTTGGCTGCAGGGTTACGTTCTTGAAGTAAATACCAATCTTCCTGTACTGAGGAGACACAGCGGAAGCGTTGGATGGATCAAGCGTACCCTGGTTGATCTGGTCCAGATAGGACTGCAGCTGCTGCTGGCTTGCCGAGTTCATGTCAGCACGGTAAAGCCAGTTTGCACCGTTCTTCCTGGTAGGAATGATGTCGTAGCTGCCGTCTGCCTTGTAGCCGCGGACCTCAATCTGGTCCATGGAGAGTCCAACTCGCTGGCCAACTGCAACAAGATTGCCGGTCAGCGCAGTCATGAAGAGGCGGTTGTCAGTGTTGGCAACATCCTCGATGAACTCGATGTCGGTGAGTGGGGTGTCCAGCTTGTTGACCAGCTTGATGGTGTAGTCAAGCTTCCTAACAGCAAGGCCGTTTTTGTCAAACTGAATGGTTACTGGACCACGCTTGCTGAGCATACCGTTGCCGCTGAAATCATTACCAGCAAGACGGAATTGCTTAGAGTCGTCATCAAAGTTGTGCTCGTTGCCAGGAACCTGACCCACGGTCTCTTCTGCAGTGCTTGGGTTGTAAGGAATACCCTGAACCGTTGCAGTGTTGTTGAAGATCACGCGATTAGTGCCGTTGAGGTAGCGAGCGCCCGGGAATGAAAGTTTGAGCTGGGAATATGCAGGAAGGTTATCTCTGATGTAGTCGTTAAGAATGGTGATTCCTGCAGGAATATCAAATTTGAGGGTTACGGTACGTCCATCTGGGCTGAGCGTCCAGTTAGGGTTCTTAGCTGGGTCAAAGTGAGCGGTAACGGTCTGACCTGCTGCATTTACGTACGTAGGAAGGGTATCGGTGATGATGATGGAGCGATAAGCGCGATAGTACTGGAAAAGCCTAAAGTTGAAGATGACGTCTGCAGTCTTATCGTTGGAAAGAGCGGACGAATCACCTGGGGCGTTAATGCCACCATACAGGAGCTGGTCGTTGGTTTCTTCACCTGCAACCTGCTTCATGAGCCAAGGTTTGTCGTAGGTAATGGAGTATGTCTGATCAGGCATGTTGGCAAGCTCGGTGCCGTCTGCATTGTACACACGAACAACTGGCTTGAGCTGGAAATCTGCTGGGGTAACCATATCTCTGAAGCTCATAACGTAAGGGAGCTCCAGCTTAACGGTGGTATCGATAGTATTGAGGTACAGACGCTTAATGGTCTTGCCATCAGGGGTAACGATGGTCTCCTCGCGCTTGATAATAGGCTGAGTAGCTGCTGCTGGAGTAGCAAAGTTATCAAGGTAGGTATCAGGAGTAATGTTGTTGGTATTGTTGATATCCGTAGAGGACTGCTTGGTGTTTACCTCAATCTCCAGGTAAAGACCGTCGATTGGCTTATGAAGTCCAGTTGCGTCAATCTCGATACCTGTGGAGATATTTGCATTGCCCTTAACGGTTGTGGGTGAAGTGGGCTTAAGGTTAACAGTAAGCTCTCCATCAGCGCCAAAATCAATGTTTTGTGTTAACGGATAGGTCACTGCTTTTGCAACAGTGCTTGTACCCAAAATAATGATACCGGTGAGCATCATTATTGCTGCAAACATAGTTGCAAACGACTTCTTAAAGTTGCTCATATCAACCCCATCTTTCCTATCGAACGTACCCCTGGAGATACATAAAGCTCCACTAAACATACTAATGGTTTTTGACAAAATATTTAAAGAAATATCGTGTTCAAATAAATTTTTTTATTTCAATCTTGGACAAAGACTTTGAAAACTGACTAAATTGCGCCCAATTAATGCTACAAAGTGCGTAGATTTAACTTCATTACTTCTGGCGAGAAAAACGTGCACACCAAGCCATTCTTTTTTCCATTTCCTTCTTACTCCTTCAAAAAAACTGGCTGGCGTATACGCGTCAGCCAAGAATAATTCTTCGGTCAGTACTTTCTGCAAAAAATGATACTGGAATGAGTACATATCAACAATAAACAGACATCCCTATGAATAAATAATCAAATTAATTCCACAGTTTTCTTCACTTTTGGGGCTGGGAGCAGTCTTAACTTTTGGGGCCGGGAGCGATCTTCAGCGAGCTGCCAAAACTGTAGGGTTTCTCGACAAAATGTTGTGGATACAACAAATGTGCGCAATAAACAAACGTAAAATAGAGTTACTGCTAAGCAATCTGCAGATAAAATTAAACAAACTGCTGTTGGACACTATGGGAGAGTCGTGCCAGAACGAGCCTACATTTCTAGATCAACTCACCTGATGGGCGCAACTATCACCATCTCTTTATTGCCACCCTCCAATGATTCGCAGGAAGAGCACACTGCAGAACAGCTACTTGACGCTGTCTTTGAACTCCTTAACATCTATAACCAGCGATTTAGCGCAAACGACGTCAATTCCGAGCTTATGCAGGTCAATCATGCAGCAGGCAAACATCCTGCCCCCGTTGACCCCGAGCTGTTTGAACTCATTCAGATTGGCAAAGAACAAAGCCTTCTACCTGCAAGTCATTTAAACATTGCACTTGGCTCCTTGGTACAAACCTGGCGAATCGGCTTTGCTGACGCGCGCATTCCAAATAACGCCGAGGTCACGCACGCGCTGTCGCTTACTGATCCACAACTCATTGAATTGGATCCTCGGAGCTGCACCGTGTTTCTCGCCAAAGAGGGCATGAAGCTGGACCTGGGGTGCTTGGCAAAAGGCTACATCGCCGACAAAATTGCAGATTATCTGAAAAGTCAGCACGTTGATTCCGCACTTATCAACCTTGGCGGTAACATTAAGACAATTGGCGCCAATGTGCTCGCGAACAGGCCGTGGCAGATTGGCATCCAGAATCCACAACAACCACGAGGCACCAACCTTGCGGTACTGCCTATTTGCAACCAGTCCGTGGTGACCTCCGGTACCTACGAAAGGAAACTGCAGGTAAACGAGCACACCTATCACCACATTCTTGACCGCAAGACAGGCTATCCAGTTGACACGCAACTTGCGAGCATCACGATTATCTCGGACAACTCGCTTGATGGAGAAATTTGGACCACGCGCCTTTATGGCGAGAAACCCCGTCAGCTCCTTGCTCGTGTGGAACAAGAAAAAGACATCGAGGCGCTCATAGTAACCACCGATAATCGCGTATATTATTCGTCGGGAATCTCGCCTGAGTTCCTTGCGTAATTCAGAAAGGAAGTTTGATGCTTAACTTTGTTGGCCTTATTGGCACCAATTCAAAAGAGTCAAATAACCGAAGACTCCTGCAGTTTATGCAGAAGCATTTTGCCGACAAGGCCACTATTGAGCTGGTGGAAATCAACGACATTCCCCTGTTCAACAAACCCGCAAAGATGAAGGTTCCTGAGGTTGTCTCAGAGCTTGCAAAGAAAATTGAGGCCGCCGACGGCGTCATCATCGCAACCCCAGAGTACGACCACTCCATTCCAGCCGTCCTGCAAAACGCGCTTGCTTGGCTGTCCTACGGCATCTTCCCTATGGTCAACAAGCCAGTCATGATTGTCGGCGCATCTCTGGGCACCCTCGGATCTTCTCGCGCACAGCTTCAGCTCCGCCAAATTCTGGACGCTCCCGAGCTCAAAGCCGCAATCATGCCAGGTTCCGAGTTCCTTCTTGGCCGCGCCCCGCAGGCATTTGACGAGAAGGGCAGCTTGAAGGACAAAGCTACCGTCAAAAAGCTTGACCTGCTTTTTGACGATTTTCGTCTGTTTGTGAAACTCAACGAGAAAATGGCCGCATCGCGCGAACTTCTCCGCAAAGAGGCCGAGAACTTTGACTGGGAAAACCTGTAGGCCTGGAAGGAACTACTACTATGAAATTTGTCGGAATCGTCGGTTCAAATGCGGAGATTTCCTATAACCGAAAGCTTCTGCACTTCATCAAAAAGCACTTTGCCAAGCAGTTTGAGCTTGAGATCCTTGAGATTGATAACATTCCTCTGTTCAACCAGGACCTCAAGTGGGACGAGAACTTCCAGCTCCGCCTGCTGTACAACAAGATTACCCGCGCTGACGGCGTCATTATTTCTACGCCCGAGCACAACCATACCATCTCACCTGCGCTTAAGAGCGTCATCGAATGGCTCTCCTACGACGTGCATCCGTTTGAGAACAAGCCTGTCATGATTGTCGGCGCTTCTTACTACGACCAGGGCACTTCTCGCGCGCAGGTACATCTGCGCAAGATTATGGATGCTCCGGGCGTAAACGCATACGTTTTACCTGGTAACGAGTTCCTTCTTGGAAAGGCCAAGCAGGCTTTTGATGAGGACGGCAACATTATCGACGAGCGCACCGTCAGCTTCCTGGGCCTTTGCCTGGATAACTTTGTCAAATACGTAGAGGTGGTCTCCAAGTTGAAGAAGCCAAAGCCAATCGCGCCAGAGGATCTGGACGTAACCAACTCAATTTCCACCACTATCCAGGGCATTGATCCCGACGATCCTGATTGGGTCGAGAAGGCCGCCGAGCTTGTGGGCGCGGTCTCGGGCGACACATACGTTAAGCTTGATCACGGCATTTTGACGGTCAACCAGATTGACATGTTCCTGAAGGCAATGCCATTCGAGCTGACCTACGCAGACGACAACAACCAATTCCTTTATTACAACAACGCTCATGACAACCCAGACACTATGCTGGCAAAACGCGTTCCTGAGCAGTCGGGCAACCGTCTTTCCACAGTTCACAGCTCTCTTCCAGAGGGTCGCATGAAGAATGTTGAGTTTGTCATCGGCGTGCTTCGTAACGGCGACAAAGAATACGTACGCACCATTGTCCCAGGTACACCAGCCGATATCATCAACACCCACAACTACCAGGCAATGTACTACCCCGATGGCTCGTATGCGGGCATCAACGAGATTGTCTTTAACTTCAAGCCATGGTTGGATTGGTATCTGCAAACCACAGGTCAACGCCTTGTAAGTGCTAACGGCGCAGTTGTTCCGCCAGCTGGCGCTCCCGCCCCTGCTGCTGGTACTCCCGCACCAAGTGCTGGTGTTGACGCTACCTCGGGAGCAAGCGCTTAACGTGCAGCTACACACCGCGACGCGCGACCGCGCCGCGCGGCCGCGATACGCTGCTTGACGCGTCTACCTGCACCTACGTGTGACCAAGCATAATGATGCACAACTGAAGTGATACACTACCCTCGCCTTCCAGAAATAGATCTCTGGAAGGCGAGTTTTTGTATTAAGTTACAAAATTTCTATTCTTGCTAGAGATGTATTCATTTATGTGAATATCTATACTCGAATATTCAATTTTACGTATCAATCAATTTTCGAGCTCAAAATTTAGGGGCTAAAACGGTAAAAAACCCGTTTAGTTGGGGATCAAATAGTTACGTCTCAAAAAGTGGTGTAAGGCTATTTCCTTACTACCTTCTAGCCTACA
>JABZHU010000183.1:0-2015 GCA_015258705.1 Atopobium sp.
GTGCACGCGAGATGGTTTTCTCGCCCATGGAATCTGCCATAAGAGAGCCTTTCCAAGTATTGTTATCGTTTGAGTCTTGAGCATACCAAGACATGTTTACTCTAACGCAAAACCGAATGTGTTATGCGCCACAAACGGCACTTTCCACAGCGTCAGCCACAAGAGATGCAGCGCTGCGCTGGTCAAGTGTAGCGGCTGCCTCGGAGAGCTTTTTGCGCTGGTCCGCGTTATCTACCAGCTCAAACAGAGCTGTCGAGAAGGTCGTGGTACCCACCTGGTTATCTGGCACCAGAATAGCTGCTCCCGCATCCGACAACAGGCGTGCGTTAGTAGTCTGATGATCTGCTGTTGCTAGAGGGTACGGCACCAAAATGCTGGGGAGCTCAAGCGCTGCAATCTCGGCCACAGAAGATGCTCCGGAGCGAGAAACCACCAGATCAGCCGCAGCAAGAGTGACACCCATGTTGGAGATGTAGGGCTTAACCTCCCAGCGAGCAGCCTCCTCGTCAGAAAGCTTCATGAGCGAGACAACCTCGTCGTAGAGCTTCTGGCCTGTTGACTGAATGATGCGCAAGTTAGGACGGGTAAGAAGCTCCTGCTTAAGCGCAGCAAACGTCTCGTTGATACTACGAGCGCCCAAGCTACCACCAAAGATAAGCAGCAATGTCTGGTTGTCCGCAATGCCCAGCTCTTGCCTCGAGGCGGTTCTGTCAGCAGAAAGAACACTCTTACGTACAGGATTACCGGTAACCACAATGGTGTCTTGAGCCTTTACGTGACCCTCAAAAGCCTTACGAGCCTCTGGGAACGCAATGCACACCTTAGATGCTTTACCAGCAGATACACGGTTAGCAAGACCGGTTACTGAGTTCTGTTCGTGAATCAAATAGGGGATGTGTAGCTTTGCACAAAGCTGAAGCAAAGGCAGCTCTACGTAGGCACCAAAACCAATAGCAACATCGGGGGCACCATGCTCTTTGAAGCGCTCGTGCAGCTGCATCTTTGCGCGCTCAAGATTGTATGCCGCACTTATGAGCGTCCAAGGACGTCTGCGATCAAAGCCATTTACATGGATAGATACCAGCTCAAATCCTGCCTCAGGTACCAGCGTACCTTCAAGCTTGTTGGGCTGACCGTAAAACGTAACCTGGTGGCCGCGCTCACGAAGCTCCTCAGCTAGGGCCAGAGCTGGGTTAATGTGACCAGCGGTTCCACCTGCAGCAATTGCAACAGAGAGTTTCTTCTGTTCTGCCATGCAATCCATCTCCTAGAAATCAGCTATCGGCGAGCCCTGTTGTTTCCACGAAGCCTGTCCGATGCAGAAGGTCCCAAATCAATCCTACGCCTTCCGGAGGCGTCTGTCGTAATACGGCCTTGAGGGGCGTCGTCATCTCTTGAGCGCAAAACGCCTCGTGATGGGCGTGCGGAGCTTTGTGCGCTGCTCTTAGGGCGAGAAGAACGTGGGAGTGGCATGCCTACTCCTACCCCACCGTCAACCATGGTAAGACCAGCAAAACCTGGAGCATCAAAGGTATCCTGCTCTTCAGCTATGCTCCAAGAAGCGCGTTGCCTATCGTACTCGGTTTCTGGAAGCCTTGACTGCCTTGAAACAGACATCAAAAGACCAACCATCAAGATACTAGACATGATGGTTGAACCGCCGTATGAGATAAACGGCAGAGGCTTACCAGAAAGAGGCAAAAGGCCCAAAACACCACCGATGTTAACAAAGGCCTGGATAATAAACATAGAGGTACAACCTGCAGCAATAAGCCTACCGGTCAAATCTGGTGCATAGCGAGCAATCTTAAAGCCTGCCCATACCAGGGCGCCAAATACAGCCAAAAGACCCAAAACACCAATAAAGCCCAGTTCTTCTCCAATAACCGCAAAAATAAAGTCATTGTGAGCCATAGGAAGATAGGAATATTTCTGGCGAGAAAAACCAAAGCCAACACCAAAAATACCGCCAGAGCCAAAAGCATAAAAGCCCTGTGCAAGCTGATAACCTGCAC
>JABZHU010000184.1:0-2014 GCA_015258705.1 Atopobium sp.
ATTCTATCCAATAAAGACCAGGTAAAAGTAATATTTTCAGTTCATAAAACGGTAACAATTCGAATAAGAAGGCTACATTCTTTGCGTGAAACAAGGGTTTCTCGTCAAAAAACCCTGCTCTGAAAAAATCAGAACAGGGTTCAAAGGTACCTATAAACGCAAGCAGAATAGTTGCTTAGCAACCAGCGTAATACTTTTGCGTATCCCAGTCAGTAACTGCCAGGCAATACTCACGCCACTCCTCTGCCTTGCGCTCGCACAGGTACGAGAAGATGTGCTCACCAAGAACATCTTTAAGAAGCTCTGACTGCTTGAAGCGCTCAAGTGCCTCTCCAAGATTAATTGGGAGCTTCTCGCCATAATCGGCAGGATTTCCGCCTACAAACTCTTCAGGAAGCAAGAGACCTTCTTCAATACCCTTAAGTCCAGCCATAAGCGTAACGGCGTTGGCTAAATAAGGATTAGCAGTTGGATCAGGGATACGCAGCTCAGCACGGGTGGCAACATGCTTTCCTGGCTTATGCGTAGGAATACGAACCATAGCAGAACGGTTTTTACGACCCCAGGTTGCATAGGCAGGAATAGCATCACGATCAAAACGCTTATAGGAATTAACCGTTGGGTTAGTAATAAGCATGTACTCAGGAGCGTACTTAATAAGACCTGCAATGTAGTGCTGAGCAAGTTCAGAAAGGTGAGCCTCGTTCTCAGTCTTTGGAGCCCAGAACAGAGACTCGCCATCGTGGTCAAGAAGCGACTGATTCAAAAGCATGGCTGAGCCAGGGACACCCTGAAGAGGCTTTGGCATAAACGAAGCAAACACACCGTGAAGTGTTGCAATATGTCTGATAACCAGACGAGCAGTAACAATGTTATCCGCGCAAGTTAGTGCTTCTGCATAACGGAGCTCAACGCCGTTTTGAGCAGGGCCAGCCGCATGGAAAGAATACTGAACAGGAATAGAAAGATTCTCAAGCGCACGAGACGTGGAATAACGAAGGCTATGGCTGAGATCAGCAGAATTCAAATCAAGGTATCCTGCCTGGTCAATAGGCTTTGGCTCAGAGCCACTCACAAAATAAAAATACTCAAGCTTAGGGCCAACATTTGCAACATAGCCAAGGTCTTCTGCCTTGATAAAAGCGTTTCTCAGTACAAGGCGTGGATCGCCTGTAAAAGCCTCACGTCGAGGAGTCTGAATATCGCAGAATACGTTTGCAACTACACCGTCATCTGTCTTCCATGGAAGAATCTGGAACGTATCTGCGTCAGGGAATGCGAGAAGATCGGACTGCTCCTGGGAAGCAAAGCCGTCAACGTTGGAGCCGTCAAAACCAATGCCCTCAACAAAAGCCTCTTCTAGCTCCTCGGGGGAAATGGAGAGAGCCTTTAATCCGCCGAGTACATCGGTAAAACAAAGACGCAGGTAGCGAACGTCTCGTTCCTCTACCGTGCGAAGAATATAGTCAATTTTCTTATCCGTACTCATACGGTCCTCCCGGGTCAGAAAACTGGAATCGTAACTACCATGACACATTCTTGTTACGGCTATGTTTCCACTTCACTGAAACCGGGCGAATGGTAAAAATTGTTAATGAAATTGTGACAATTGACCTATTGAGCGTCAAAAGCCTTATCGACATCAGAAATCATTTTCTGAGCAACACCGCAGTGACCATCTCCATCATGATGAGTGCCACAGCTGCTGGATGAAGAACAGCCAGAACAAGAGCCCTTTTTTGCACTCTTAAGTTGAGAGCGGACACAAAGAGCAACAAGAGCAATGACGATAAGGACAACCAAAATATCAATAGGACTCATACAGATACTCCTCAATTTGTTAACTACGGCATACTATACCCTCATTACATGCTTGCATACGCTGAATCATAAAATATTTGCAGAATCTAAATTCTTACCAAAACAATTGAGAACTGCGCTCTAAGTCAAAGTGAACTGCCTCCCATTTCTTGGACATAAGAAATGGGAGGCAGTTCATATGCAGGTGATTATG
>JABZHU010000185.1:0-1966 GCA_015258705.1 Atopobium sp.
ATATAGCATTTGAAACTCGTTCATTACTTCAAGAATGTATGCGGATTGCGGCAGATGAATGGGACTGTGATGAAATGTATTTTGTATGGGATGAGCTAAAAGGTCAATTTCCAGAAATGCGATTTGAAAAAATGTCTGACTGTGCAGGACTTATCACCTTGCAAAAATAACTTCCAGTTTGTCAATTACAGGTGACATTGAAAGAGCCAGCCCATTCAAGGTGCTGGCTCTTTCAAAATGTGTGGATAGTTATGCGTCCGTACCCTCAAACTGACTCTCGTAAAGCTTGGCGTAGAAACCGCCCTTAGCTAAAAGCTCATCGTGAGTACCGCGTTCAAGAATTGAGCCGTCCTTGAGAACAAGAATGCAATCGGCACCCTGGATGGTAGAGAGCCTGTGAGCAACAACCAGCGAAGTTCTACCGTTCATGATGGTATCAAATGCCTTCTGTACTAGCTGTTCTGTTCGCGTATCAATGCTCGAGGTAGCCTCGTCCAGAAGCAGAATAGGTGGATTGGCAAGCATAACGCGAGCAATACACAGAAGCTGCTGTTGGCCCTGGGACAGAGATCCGCCAGACTCTCCCACCATGGTGTCGTAGCCCTGAGGAAGCTGCTGGATAAACTCGTGAGCCTGCGCCTTTTGAGCTGCGGCGATAATCTCCTCATCAGTGGCGTCTGGCTTTGCATAGCGGATATTCTCTTTGATGGTTCCCTTAAAGAGCCAGGTATCCTGCAGCACCATACCAAACTGCTCTCTCAGCGATGCACGGGTGAGCTTTTGCGTGTTATGACCATCTACATAAATTGCGCCAGAATCAATGCTATAGAACCTGAGTAGCAGGTTAATAAGGGTGGTCTTGCCGCAGCCAGTTGGGCCAACAAGAGCAATCTTCTGGCCAGGCTCTGCCCTGAATGAGATGTGGCTGAGCAGCGGGTGCTTGGGATCATAGGAGAACGCCACGTCATCAAACTCAATGGAACCCTGTGGATTCTGGATAACTTCAGCGTCTACTGGATCAGGCTTGATTTCCTTTGCGTCGAGAAGATCAAAGACTCGACGAGCGCTTGCATAGGCTGTCTGAACCTGTGTAACAACTGCGGAAATGGCGTTAAAAGGCTTCATGTACTGGTTGGCATACGAGAGGAAGCTCTGCACCTGACCAATGGTAAGCACAGAAGGAACGCCCGTCAAAACGCAAATGCAGCCAAGTCCAGCTACCAGTGCATAAATGAAGTTGTTTACCAGACGCGTAGAAGGATTAGAAAGCGATGACGCAAACTGTGCGCGCTCTCCTACTACACGGAGTTTCTCGTTAATGGCTTCAAACTGCTCAATAATAGCGTCCTTATGAGCAAAAGCAGTAATAAGTTCCTGGTTAGAGACCATCTCTTCTGCGTATCCGCCAAGCTGTCCCTGGTAGCCCTGCTGCTTACCAAAAGACGAGCTTGCGTACTTGGTAATGGCGGATGCAACAATAATTGAGAGCGGAGTAGCCAGAGCAACTACAAGGCCCATAGGAACCGACATATAGAACATAAAGCACAAGGTTCCAATAATGGTCACCACGCCCGTAAGGAACTGTGTCAGGCCCTGCTGGAGGCCGTCGCCAAGCTGATCAACATCGTTTACTACCCTAGAGAGCAGATCTCCTTGGGAATGCGTGTCAATATACGAGAGCGGCAGGTTTGACACCTTAGTATGCGCCGCTTCTCTGAGGTCACGGGTTACCAGGTAGGTGAGCTTATTGGTAGACCACGAAGCAAGCCACTGCGTAGCGCTTGCAAGTAACACTACCATCGAGAGCTGAGCGAGCGTTGGCAGAAGTGCTGCCTCGCCACCCTGTACCAGTCTAATGAGCTGGTCGATGGCGGCGCCTACAATGATGGGTACCCAGAGCTGCAAAAGCACGGTTGCAATTGAAGAGGCAGCCGCTAGCACCAAAAAACCTCCGTGAGGAGAAATC
>JABZHU010000056.1:0-8446 GCA_015258705.1 Atopobium sp.
AAAAGACACAACTGCATCAACCCAGCGACCATAATATCCTGCTGCAACTCCTGCTACAAAGCCGATAAACAGGGCAATTGCCTGCGAAATAATACCAACAGAAAGAGAAATCTGGCAGCCGTAAATAATACGAGAAAGGATATCTCGTCCATATTCATCGGTGCCTAAAAGGTGCTCTACTGTAGGGTTTTGATTCATAATTGCAAGGTTTTGATCCTTGTAGCTGTAAGGAGCAATCACAGGAGCAAGAATTGCAATAATCGCAAGGGCCAAAACAATGCCTAAGCAGATCATGCCCAGTTTGTTCCTCTTAAAAATGTTCCAGCTAACCTGCCAGTAGCTCTGAGCACGAACCTTTTTAGTGGCAGCCTGCTCCTCTTCTTGAGCCTTGGCGGCATCCTCAAGTACAGCTTCAGTCTTTTGAACCTTCTCGCTATTTTTATCACTTGTAAACAAAGCCATTACTCTGATGCCTCCTCTCCAAGACGAATGCGTGGATCAACCACTGCGTACAAGATATCAACAAGCAGATAGATAACAACGCAGATAATTGCCACGTACATGACACTACCCTGAATCAACGGCAGGTCACGAGCATTAATTGCATCGATAAGCAGCTTACCCATACCGTTCATATTAAAAATCTGCTCAATGATGATGGAACCAGTAAGGATGTCTCCCAGCTGAGATCCAGCAATGGTAATAATTGGGATAAGAGCATTTCTGAGCGCGTGCTTCAAAACAATAGCGGAGCGCTTTAAGCCCTTAGCTTCAGCAGTTCTAATATAGTCCTGATTTAATACATCCAGCATGCTAGTCCTGGTAACACGAGCAATACTTGCTGCGTAACGAGAACCCAGCGCAATAACAGGAAGAACGTACGCGGATGGCGTTTTAACACCAGACAACGGGAACCATTTAAGCGTCAAGGCAAAAATGATCTGCAGTACTAATGCCACCCAGAATGAAGGGGCAGAAATACCAAAGATTGCAGCTGACATAAGGGTTCTATCAAGCCATTTTCCATGGTTTACTGCGGCGAGAATACCCATCAAAAGACCAAATACTATGGCAAAAAGATACGCAAACACTGCTAAGCGTAGCGTAACTCCCAAAGCCTTAGTCAGAAGTGCAATGACAGGTCGCTTCTGAGTGTAAGAAGTTCCAAAATCTCCACCAAGCATTTTTACAAACCAGTTTGCGTACTGCTCTGGAATTGGCTTATCAAGACCCATGGTGTGACGGACCTGTTGAACAGTAGCCTCATCAGCCATATCGCCCATCATGACTCGTACTGGGTCACCTGGGACAATATTCAAGACAAAAAACGTTAAAGCAGAAATACAAACTACAACGCTCACTGCTTGAAGGATTCGTTTGATTAGAAACGATCTCACTCCTGAGCTCCTCTCCCCTCAAGAAAATGAAGCGGCATCCAAGAATCTTAGATGCCGCTTTAAAGTTTATAGCAAGTTTGCTACTTAGTCCTCTGGAACGGTGTAATCGGAATTAGATGTATCAATATCGACATCAAAGAAGTGATAAATCAAGTTTCCAACCTTAGCGTTCTTGACGTACTTCTTAGCGACAAAGGAGTTTTTTGGCCAATACAGAGGAAGTGTAGCAAAGTCTGTACGAGTCAGCAGGTTATCTGCGTCCTTGTAATCCTCTGTTCTCTTATCCTTGTTAGACTCAGAGCGACCCTCAACAAGAAGCTTGTCAAACTCTGGGTTGTTGTAGAAGGAAGACTTCTTTGCAGCGTTGGTGCTGTAGAAGTAGGTGTACAGGTGCTGGTCACCATCGGCAAACAGTGGATACCAAGCAAGGGTAGTAATCTGGAGGTTACCAGCAGCCCAGTCAGTATTCCAGACTGCGTTGTCTTCTACCTGAACATCAAGGGTAACGCCAACCTTGCTCCAGTACTCCTGAACAGCAACAAGGAGCTTCTCGTAAGACTTTCTAACCTTTGCAGAAAGCTTAAGGTCAGATGCACCAGCCTCAGCAAGCAGAGACTTAGCCTTCTCTGGATCGTATGCAAATGCAGGTGCGCTCTTGTCGTAACCAGGGGTTGCTGGTGCGAGCCAACCACTTGCAACGGTACCGTTACCAGAAGCAATGTTATCAACAAGCTCCTGACGGTTGATTGCCAGAGAAAGTGCCTGACGAACCTTAGGGTCAGTCAGACCCAGACCCTCTTTGAGGTTAAGGTTGATGAAGTTAACGCCAAGGGTCTGATATGCAGTGATAAGATCTTTGACGTCAGCATCGCTTGAATACTGCTGATACAGAGAAGATGGAAGATCGCAGAAATCGATGTCGTTGTTCTTGAAAGCAAGCAGCTGAGTATTGGAGTCATCGTAGTAGTGAATACGAATCTCATCCAGTGCAGGCTTGCCGTCGTGGTAGTCATCAAAACGCTCAAGAACTACCTCAGTGGTGTCATCATTGCTCTTAATCTTGTACTTACCAGTACCAATAAGATTAGTACCAGTACCCCAATCAGCGCCAGCAGCCTCACAAGCCTTCTCTGGGAAGATACAAGCGTAAGAGATACCAAGAACGCTTACAAAAACAATGTAAGGCTCAGAAAGCGTAAAGGTGAAGTGAGTATCATCCTGAACAGTCAGACCCTCAAGCTCAGTAGCATTGCCGGCAAGCATCTCTGGAGCACCCTTAATCTTGTCAAAGAAGCTGGTGGAGAGAGCCTTAGTTTCTGGCTTAAACATACGCTCAAAGGTGTACTTAACATCCTTTGCGGTCAAAGTAGTACCGTCGTGGAACTTAATGCCCTCTTTGAGCTCGCACTTAAGAGTAAGACCGTCAGACTCAAAGGTTGGAATCTCTTTAAGCAGACATGTGACAAGCTCATTATCCTCAGTCCAACGAAGCAAAGACTCGCAAACAGAGTCTGCAACACATGCGGACTGTGAGTTGTTTGCACGCTGCATATCAAGGCCCTGCTTAGAATTTGCGGAGCCGTAGCGAAGAATCTTCTTCTTATCAGAAGCCACAGGAGTATCAGTGGAGGAAGGATTGCAGCCAGCCAGCATCATAGATGCGCCACCACCAGCCGCTACCATACCTGATGCCTTCAAAAAATTACGACGGCTTAGTGAGTTCTCCAGCATGTTAACCCTTCTTTCTTATTAAAACGATTTATAAGACAACCCTGCTGGGGTCAGATAACTATACAAAACAATTACCAGCATTTACCTATATATACCTAGGATGAAATAGACATGAAACATTAAATTGCGACGATAACAGCAAAATCTATTTACCTGCGCTTTTTGTCAAATCATATAGGATTTACCTATATTGAAACATAAAAATTGACTAAGCATTTTTGGACAGTTGTCCATTTTTCCATAAAAATATTGGCAGGTACTAAAGAGATACCTGCCAATACAAATGCATGTAACGAGAAGAACTCTCTGTCTTAGTGCTTACGCTTCATAAGACCTACGGCTGTTAAAGCAGCTCCACCCATAACCATAAGAGGCATTACCAGAAGCTCTTCTCCCGTATTAGGAAGCTGTGCTTTCTTCTTCTTTGTCTTCTTCTCTTTTACAGGAGAAGCAGGATTGGAAGGCTCTTCTGGAGCTGGAGTTGGTGTTGGAGTTGGAGTATCAGACTTAACAGTTAGGGTAACTGTCTTTGCCGCCTCATAGTCATTACCTGCAGCTGCAGCATTACCGTTAAAGTAATAGTAATACGTAACGGAGTATGCACCAGGAGTCTTAGAAATCTCTTCTGCCTTTTGAGCAACAGTTGCTGCATCCATGGTTGCTGTATCAAGTACAACTGCACCACTCTGATCAACAACCTTAACGCGAGCATCGGCAGAACCAGCAGCAGGGGTAACCTGACCAGCACTGTGATCAACCATAGCATCAAGGTTATCAAGGATGGACCAGGAATCCTGATTAGCGGTAATAGTGCTGTCGTGTGCCGTAACTACCTGCCTAAGCTCTGTATAAAGAGGAGAGATAACGCCGTTATTAAGATCAAGCTCGTCAGTTGAATTCTCAGAAGCATTGATAACAAGGTTGCCGCTAGAAAGAGAAGTGTACGAATACTCCTGATACACATCGTCAGCAAGATCATTATCAACAGCAAGCTGCCAGCCAGGAAGATTAAGGTACAGTCCCCTATTGGAATTTCCAGTGTGAACTGAATAGCCATAATCCCTCATGGCATTCTTAATATTGGTCAAATCAATATAGTATGCACCGCCGGTATACAGAGCATCGTTCTCCGTTGCGCTGTGGCGATCTTCATACAGAATATTGTCAACGTGAATATCACTTGCAGAAATAGTTGGCATGTAATTCCACTCGTCCTGTGGGATAGCGTAATAGCTACCGTCAGGCCTAATAATTACGCCCAGATATTTCTTATTGCTGCTAAGAATGGAATTGTTTGTTCCCTCTTCCAAGACCTGCCTTGCAAACCTGACTGAAACACGAGGGTTTCCGTAAGAGGTTCTGTGATCAAGCAGGTACTGAGTAAGACCTACATAGTTGGTGCCATACAAATTAAGAGTAGAACCATTGGTAAGCGTCAAAGGAACGGTAAGTGTAATGGTTTCACCAGCAGCCAGGGTACCAGAGACAGAAACGGAACGCATCTCAGCATTGTCCTGACCAGCTGCCTGGTATGCAGCATAAGCATTTGCTGCAGGCTGAGAGCCAGAACCACCGTTCAGTCCACTAATGTTCAGGTTAATTGCAGTTGCTGTATTAGTTGACGAGAAGGTAAATCCAGTTGCACGCAAATCAGGATTAGGGCTTGAGCTGACATAGTAAGTAAGTGGCAGCTGCATAACCTCGTTTACAGAAACTGGCGATGAAGAGATGTTGGTAATCTTTACCACTGCCTGCAGATTCTGATACTTATCAATATCTACAATGGAGCGGTTCATCTGGGTAGTGTCATTATCCTTATAAGCGTAGTTAGATGTCTGGCCAGAAGCATCTGTAAAGTAAATAGAACGCTCGATAAGACCATCCGCACTCACAGAAGGAGACACGTTAGTAGTAGTGCCGTTATAGAACGAATTGTTACTTGCAGCGTATGCAATATTTGGCATAAAGATTAAAGCTGCCAAAAATGCAAACATAACAGCAAGAAAACTGCGGCCCTGCATCTTTGATGTCATAGGCGTATTCCTCCTCAGAATAAAAACTTAGCGTTATATTTTCGCATTAACGCCCTGTTGAAGGAATGGAGATATTTGTTACTTACATAAAAAGAGACGTCATCTTTCGATGACGTCTCTTGACAAATCTCTAGATACGCAAAGTATTCTACTCTGCAGCCTCTTCAGTTGCCTGTGCGTTAGCCTCAGACTCAACAAGGTGAGCCTCAAGATCTGCCTCAGCCTCAGCTGCTGCTGCCTCTGCTGCTGCACGCTCCTCCTCTGGAAGTGGAGTGACCTCAATGTCAATGCCAAGGGTCTCTGCAGCTGCCTTCATAGACAGGGAGATGCGACGACGGTCAAGATCAATCTCCATGACCTTTACCTGTACAACGTCGCCAACCTTGCAGACCTGAGATGGAGCGGTGACGTGCTGCTTAGCCATCTCGGAGATGTGGACGAGGCCCTCAACGCCGTTGCCAAGGTCAACAAAAGCACCGAAGGTAACAAGCTTGGTGACAGTGCCCTCGATGATAGCGTCAACTGGGTACTTGGAAACAAGTACACGCCATGGATCCTCGGAAGTCTGCTTAAGACCAAGGGAGATACGCTCACGGTTAAGGTCAACGTCGAGAACCTGAACCTCAACCTCCTGGCCAACCTTAACAACCTCAGATGGGTGGTTAACGTGGTTCCAAGAAAGCTCGGAAATGTGAACCAGGCCGTCAATGCCGCCAAGGTCAACAAATGCACCAAACTCAACGATGGAGGAAACAGTACCCTTGAGCTTCATGCCAACCTGGAGCTTGCCTAGGATGTCCTGACGCTCTGCCTTACGAGCCTCCTCAAGAACAATACGGCGAGAAAGAACAACGTTGTTGCGGTTGCGATCCATCTCGATAACACGAGCCTCAATACGAGTGCCCATGAATGCACCAAGATCCTTGACACGACGGAGGTCAACAAGGGATGCAGGCAGGAAGCCACGGAGGCCAATGTCAAGAATCAGGCCGCCCTTAACAACCTCGATAACCTCGCCCTCAACGGTCTCACCAGCGTTGAACTTATCCTCAACTGCCTTCCAAGCACGCTCGTACTCAGCACGCTTCTTGGAGAGAACCAGACGGCCCTCTTTGTCCTCTTTCTGGAGAACAAGAGCCTCGACGTCCTCACCCAGAGAGATGACCTCTGCAGGGTTAACGTCTTTACGAATAGAAAGCTCACGAGCAGGAATAACGCCCTCAGACTTGTAGCCAATGTCTACGAGGACCTCATCGCGCTCAATCTTGACGACGGTGCCGTTGACAAGATCTCCCTCATCAAAGTCGGTGACAGTGCCGTCGATCAGGCTGTTCATTTCCTCATCGGAAATTTCATCCAAAGAGAAGATGGACGAGTTCTGAATCTCACTCAAAGGTGGACCCCTTCCAAAACGGGGCCCCGGTCAACATGGTTGCTGCCAGAGTGCCAATACGTGGGCTTCTCTACTCGGAAACTTACATGCTCTCGGGGGCCAACAGATACAGTGCATAGCTTGACGCCATACGGGCAATAGGATAGCGCTCTTCGGCTGATTAAACAAGCCAAAGAGCGCTACTTTGCACAGCTATTACGCAAGTTTTACAAAATTTCTTCAAAGTTTGTTTCTTGCGAGAAGATCTTGTTGTGCTTACGCACGAAGACGGTAGCCTTCTTTCTCTACGGCAGCTCGGTACGCATCGACATCAATTGGATTTTTGCTGAGGATACGTGCCTGACCACCAGCTAGAGTAACCTGCGCCCATGTTCCTTCAATACTATCGAGAGCTCGAGTCACATGATTGACGCAGTTCTGGCAAGTCATACCACCAATCTCAAATGTTTGAACATAAGGGTAATGAGATTCATCTTTGTCTTCTGGACCATCTGCAGCAGAAACCTGCTCTGTGTTACAGGTGGTAACACCTGTTCCCTCATCAGAGCAGCAGCCTTTTTTACCTGCAGCAATTCCGTAAACACGATAAACCGCAAAACCGCAAAGCGCTACAACAGCAAGAATAACAATAATATTGATTGGTGACATACAAACTTCCTTTCTGTTGCTGTTTTACTACCCATCATTTTCTAGATTATTCAAAAAATGATGTTTTTTCTCGCAAAATTTAACAGCAACAGTAAAAATCGTAATGCAGCTTAAGCAGAAAGCTTTGCACCAAGGCCGCGAAGAGCCTCAAGAGCATCGTCATCTGGCTCAAGGTTGCAGATAAAAGTCTCAACAACGTTGACACCCTCTGCTTCAGCATTCTGCTTCCAAGTCTCCATCCAGTCGCCGGTTCCCCAGTCGTAAGAACCAAAGAGAGCGGTTGGCTTCTGACCAAGCTTGCCAGCGCAATCGTTGAAGAGCTCCTCAAAATCAGGATCAAGCTCCTCGTCACCCATAGCAGGGCAACCAAAAGCAAATGCATCGTACTGATCGCACATATCTGCAGAGAACTCAGAAGACTCAATAGCCTCGGTGTCTGCAGCACTTGCAAGCTCTTTTGCCATTGCCTCAGTATTGCCCGTCATGGACCAATACACAACTGCTACTTTACTCATACATTTCCTCCTTCTGTGTCCAGGTTCCCCCTGGAAAACTACACATTACTTTCAATACCTCAACAAGAAATTCAAGCACGCCCCTTATGCAACCTGACATTTCTTGGTATTGCCATACGATGAGAGAATCTGCGCTAAAGATTCCCCTTGATAAAAACGATGCTTGCACTGGTCTTCTGCATCTTTAAGTCTTTCGAGACGCAGGCGAGTTTCTTCCGTGTTGTCATAGACTTTCCAAGCACCAGTAAAAAGCTCAGGCTGTCCATTCATAAAGCCCTGAACATCAGTAAGTGGATAGCCCAGTACCAGTCCAATCTCGTGCGGAAACGCGGCTTTCCTTGCGTGAAAAGCAAAAATTCTTGAACGCATGCTCTTCATCAACGCCTGTACGGACTCAGTGGAATGGCCAAAGGCAGCCAGAAACTCACAGTGCTCTGATTTGGCGAGAATATCCTCAACAAGCTCAGGTCTATAGGCAACAAACGTCACCTTTCCGCCAGAAATAGCAGAGGTAGCAAGAAGCGTTACCCCAAACAGTGAGAGCTCGTGAGTAGCGTTGCATAGAAATGACCTCAACGTTGGATCAGTGCAGACAAGACTTGCACAAGAGCTACAAGACTTATGAGAAGCAAATGAAAAGAGCGCAGCCGGCTTAACGTGAGCAATAACACCAGCAGCACAGCGAACAAATGTTGTTGCAAAATCATGACAGAGCTCGGGAGTATACGC
>JABZHU010000057.1:0-8411 GCA_015258705.1 Atopobium sp.
GGCAAATCGTTCAGACTTGGCGAGAAAATCAGGCTTGCAGCAGGCTCACACTCAGCTCGCACTACCCGCCTGGCGAGAAACCCCGTCCACTAGCAGCGCTTTCGCACAAGAAACCCGGTATCCACACGAAATGGATACCGGGTAGAAATCATTCGCAACTTGCGTACGCACGCGGCGCTGACCTGCAGCGTTGCCGTCGTCGCGCTCGCACCTTACTTGAAGTACTCGACGCCGCCCTCGATGAGAGGCTGGAACTGGTCGCCGGCGGTGAGCTCGGGGATGTTCTTGTAGAGGCCCGCACCGGAGCGCTCCGTGTGGCCCATCTTGCCCAGGACACGACCATCGGGGCTGGTAATGCCCTCGATAGCCAGGACGGAGCCGTTAGGGTTAACAGAGAAGTCCATGCTTGGAGCACCTGTTGCGTCAACGTACTGTGTTGCTATCTGGCCGTTGGCCTTGAGCGTTTCAAGCAGCTCGTCGGAAGCAACAAAACGACCTTCTCCGTGGCTGATTGCGATGGTGTGGATGTCGCCAAGCGTGCACTTGGAGAGCCATGGAGACATCGTGGATGCAACGCTGGTACGAACAAGCTGGCTCTGGTGGCGGCCGATGGTGTTGAACGTCAGTGTTGGGCAGGTGTCGTTCATGGGTCGGATATCGCCATAAGGAACAAGGCCCAGCTTGATGAGTGCCTGGAAGCCGTTGCAGATGCCCAGCATAAGGCCATCGCGCTGCTGCAGAAGCTCGCGAACAGCCTCGGTTACCTGAGGAGCGCGGAAGAGGGCGCAGATGAACTTAGCTGATCCGTCTGGCTCGTCTCCGCCGGAGAAACCGCCTGGAATCATGACAATTTGGCTCTTCTTGATGGACTCTGCCAGCGCATTTGCGGACTCAACAATGTCCTGAGGTGTCAGGTTGTTAATGACCAGCGTGGTTGGGTCAGCGCCCGCACGCTCAAAAGCACGCGCAACGTCGTACTCGCAGTTGTTACCTGGGAATACGGGGATGATGACGCGTGGGCGAGCAGGTGCGATAAGGGCTGGACCAGCATAAGAGTGTCGTGTGGATGCGCCGTCGAAGCTGATTTTCTCTACAGCCTCGTTGGAGCCTCCGCGGTAGGGGAAGACCTCCTCAAGTGGGCGCTCCCATGCTTCCTGAAGCTCGGAGAGGTCGATCTTCTCGCCACACGCGCTAAAGACGTACTCGGACGTGGTGACGCCCAGAGGAGCCACGCATACGCTGTCGACGTCATCAACGGAAACGCCGTCTGCCAGCTCAACGATGAAGGCACCGTAGGTTGGCGAGAAGAGCGCGTCGGCAGAAATCTCTGGGACCAGCTCAACGCCCAGCTTGTTGCCCAGGCAGCTCTTGAAGAGAGCCTCGGCCACGCTGCCGTAACCTGGCGTGGTAATGGCAAGTGCGCTCTTGGACTGGACCAAGGTGCTGACCAGCTTGTATGCGGTGAGCAGGGACTCGTTGTCGGGGAGAAGGCCGCTCTCGTCGTAGGATGGGACGATGGAAATGAGCCTGTGACCTGCACCCTTGAACTCGTTGGAGACAATCTTGTCCACCTTGGTAAGGCCGGTAGCAAACGAAACCAGCGTTGGTGGAACGTCCAGGTCCTCAAAGGTACCGGACATGGAGTCCTTGCCTCCGACAGCAGCAAGACCAAGGTTGACCTGTGCCATCAGTGCGCCAAGAAGGGCCGCAGCTGGCTTGCCCCAACGGTTAGGATTCTGACCGAGCTTCTCGAAGTACTCCTGGAAGGTGAGGTAGAGGTCCTGGTACTTAAAGCCGGTAGCAACCAGCTTGGAAACGGACTCAACAACAGAGAGGTAGGCGCCGCGGAACTGGTCGGCTTCCATGAGGTAGGGGTTAAAGCCCCAAGCCATGCCCGAGACCGTATTGGTCTGACCCATAACAGGAAGCTTAGCCACCATAGAAAGGGCAGGGGTCAGCTGGCGAGCGCCACCGAATGGCATGAGGACGGTACCTGCGCCAATGGTAGAGTCAAAGCGCTCAGAGAGACCCTTGTTAGATGCAACGTTTAGATCGCGTACCAGTGAGTGGAGTTTCTCGCCAAGAGTTGTGCCTGCCCAGGTGCGCTGGTAGGCAAGAGGCTTGGCCAGGCGCACGGTGATTGATTTAGGTGCGCCGTTTGAGGCGAGAAATGCGCGGCTGATGTTGACAATCTTCTGACCGCGCCAGCGCATGACCAGGCGAGGGTCCTCGGTGACTGTTGCCACAATGGTTGCTTCGAGGTTTTCCTCGCGGGCGTATGCGCAGAACTGATCGACGTCTTTTGCCTCAAGCGCAACGGCCATGCGCTCCTGAGACTCGGAGATTGCCAGCTCAGTGCCATCAAGACCGTCATACTTCTTAGGAACAGCATCCAGGTTGACGTCAAGGCCGTCGGCAAGCTCGCCAATAGCAACAGAAACGCCGCCGGCACCAAAGTCGTTGCAGCGCTTAATGAGCTTGCAAGCGTCTTCACGGCGGAAGAGGCGCTGAAGCTTGCGCTCAACAGGGGCGTTGCCCTTCTGGACCTCGGCGCCGTCGCGTTCAATGGAGCCAGCGTCGTGGGCCTTGGAAGAACCAGTTGCGCCGCCAATGCCATCGCGACCAGTGCGGCCGCCGAGAAGAACGATGATGTCGCCATCTTCTGGGCGCTCGCGGCGAACGTGGCTTTGAGGAGTTGCGCCTACAACAGCACCAATCTCCATGCGTTTTGCAACGTAGCCTGGGTGGTAGAGCTCAGAAACCTGGCCCGTAGCAAGGCCAATCTGGTTACCGTAGCTGGAATAACCTGCAGCTGCCGTGCGAACAATGGTGCGCTGAGGAAGCTTTCCTGGAAGGGTCTGAGAAACCGGAACAGTTGGGTCTGCAGCGCCTGTGACGCGCATTGCCTGGTAGACGTAGCTGCGGCCAGAAAGAGGGTCGCGGATAGCGCCGCCGATGCAGGTAGCTGCGCCACCAAAGGGCTCAATCTCGGTTGGGTGGTTGTGAGTCTCGTTCTTGAAGAGGAAGAGCCAGTCTTCATCTTTACCGTCAACGTCTACCTTTACCTTTACGGTACAGGCGTTTATTTCTTCTGACTCATCAAGATTGGTGAGGACGCCCTTCTCGCGAAGGTACTTTGCACCAATGGTTGCCATATCCCAAAGAGAAACCGCACGATTTTCTCGCCCAAGCTCTTTGCGCATGGAGAGGTACTTCTCAAATGCGGCCTTTACCAGGTCATCATCAATCTGCACACCGGTAATTCCAGTGTTGAAGGTAGTATGGCGGCAGTGGTCTGACCAGTAGGTGTCAATGACGCGAATCTCAGTGATGGTAGGATCGCGCTGCTCATCGGTAAAGTACTGCTGACAGAAGGTGAGGTCAGCCAGGTCCATAGCAAGGCCGTGAGAAGCAATGAACTCCTTGAGGCCGTCCTGGTCAAGGGCGTTAAAGCCCTCGAGAACCTCTACGTCAGCAGGCTCTGGAATGGAAATCTTGAGGGTCTCGGGCAGCTCAAGGGAAGCTTCACGAGCCTCAACGGGGTTGATCAGGTAGTTCTTGATGGCGGCAACGTCTGCCTCAGTGAGGTTTCCGGTTAGCACGTAAAGACGAGCAGAGCGCACAAGTGGACGCTCTCCCTGGCTGATGAGCTGCACGCATTCAGCTGCAGAGTCTGCGCGCTGGTCAAACTGGCCAGGCAAAAACTCAACAGCAAACGTATGAACAGCCGCACCTTCAGAAGAAAACTCTGGCATGGTACGGCTGGCAAGATCGGACTGTGGCTCGGAGAAAACGGTGGGGATACAGGACTCAAAGAGTTCCTCTGAAATTCCCTCAACATCGTAGCGGTTAAGCAGGTCAATGCGTTGTAACTCGGTAATACCAAGAAGGTCTTTCACTTCTTTGAGCAGGGCTTTTGCCTCGCCCTCGAAACCAGATTTTCTTTGGACGTAGACGCGCAGGACCATGGGGCCACCTTTCAATGCAAGCCTTGAACGCTTTTACTGGCTTTATTGTACGTTACTTAGGTGGCCAAATTGGAGCTTGTCGAGAAAAGAAAAATGGGTTGTAACAGAGCGTTAAAAATACAGATTATTTAGTTAAAAGTTTTACGCCAGCACAAAGATAAGGGCGATAAAACAAACGGTTACACCCAAGGCAATTGCCTCGCGAACGCCAAAGGTTGGTTGATGCCAACGAGTGCGAGAAGCCCCTGCTACATAGTGGCGAGCATCAAGTGCCTTAGAAAGGTTGTTAGCATGCCTGAGCGAGCTGGCCAGAAGCGCCACCACAATGGAGAAGGTCGCACGGAGTCTTTTGGGCAGCGAACCCGAAGCAACGTCTCCTGCGCGAGCAGTTTGAGCCTCGGAAATGGATACGGCATCGCCTGCAAGTGTTGGAATAAAGCGCAGCATAAGCGAGAAAATCATGGCAATTTCTTTGCCAGGAAGACCAATCTTAGAAAGTGGCGAGCATGCTGCTTCAAAGGCATTGCCTAGATCCGTTTGAGTTGTGGTAAGCAGGAGTAGCGCGCCCATTAAAATTGCAGCTAAAATGCGTACGGGGTAGAGAAAAGCGCTCCATGCTCCCACATCAGTGATGGTAAAGATTGACCAAGAAACAAGCACTGTTCCTTCTCGCGTCAGCAACAGATTGAAGAGCGAGAGAAAAATGAGAAGCCAGGCAAGTGGGATGATTGACACAAGCACCTTTTTGACGGGAATTTTAGCGAGTGCCAGCAGGCAGAGCACGCCTACTACCAGCAGTGCAAGCTGTGGTGCGTTGCGGATAAAAAAGGTTGCAAGCATCAGAAGGAGTGCGGCCAGGCATTTAACGTTGGGATTAAGCCTATGGATGAGCGAGTCCCCGTGATAGTACTGGCCTACAGAAATCTTAAGCGCCATAGTAACCTCCTTGTGAGAGGTTGTCAGTCTTTGTGGCGCTGGCTCGCGCGTCGCCAGAGTTGATAGGCAGCGCAGCAAGCAGTGCGTCTACCAGCTCAGATAGGGTCAGAGGTTCTCCCAGGTTGATTCCAGTAGTGTGGGACAGACGTTGCGCCCAAGCAAGCGCATGAGGAATGCCCAGACCAAGTTCCTGGAATTCTGCCTCTGAGAAATGAGTAAATGTTTGATGCGGCGAGCCTGAGAAAACCAGGTCACCCTCATGAAGCACGATAATCTGGTCGGTTTCTGCCGCATCCTCCATCGAGTGTGTGAGCTCAATGACGGTACAGCCGTCTTCAAGAACTGCATTGATAATCTTTCTGAGCTCAGAGCAATAGTAAGGATCAAGTCCGCTGGTAGGCTCGTCGAGTACAAGCACCTTTGGATGCATGGCAATAACGCCTGCAAGTGCACAAAGTCTCTGCTGACCACCAGAAAGCTCAAAAGGGGATGCATCTGCCTTGTGGGAAAGACCGACAAGTTTCAGAGCAGCATTCACAGCACTTGCGACATCGCAGGTAGAAAGACCTAGGTTAGTAGGGCCAAATGCCACGTCTTCTGCAACTGTTTGTGCAAAAAGTTGGCGCTCTGGTCGCTGCATGACGTAGCCAACAATGCCGTGAAGTTTTCTGCGATTTTGCTTTTGTCGAGTATCCAAACCAGTTACACAGAGTCTGCCGGCGTCAGGCGTATCAAGTGCGCAAATCAAGCGCGCCAGGGTAGACTTGCCGGAACCGGTTGAGCCAATCACGGCAACATGCGAGCCTTTTTGCACGTCAACCGAGATGTTTTTGAGCACGGGTTTCTGGTACGAGAACGTCACGTCGCGCACAGAAACCGCTGCTGGCTCGGACATGCTGTCGGCTGTAGCCATACTGTCACAACCCGCGGCCATCGCGTCGCAGCTCTCAGCCACGCCGCCCTTCTCGCCTCGCGACGCTGCGGCGAGAAGCCCCGTCAGCTCGCTGAGCACGCGCTCAGCCGAAGGGGATTTGCACACGACAACTCCGCGGTTGTTGAGCGCGTGGGCAACTTGATAGGCAAACGGCTCCTCAAGATGCAGGCATTCAACTAGCTCGTGCTGCTCAAAGAGGGCTCCGGGTGTTCCCTCAAACGCAACGCGGCCGTCGTCTAAGGCAATAACGTGGTCAGCAGAAACCACTTCGTCCATGAAATGCGTTACATGAACGATAGTTTTTCCAGCTGCACGGAGTTTCTCGACAAGTCCCATGACGTTATTTCTATGAACAACGTCAAGAGCTGCGGAAGGTTCGTCAAGAATCAGGATTTGCGGCTTCATGACCAGCGCGCCCGAGATGGCCACGCGCTGCTGCTGGCCACCCGAGAGCATCTGTGGATTTTCGGAAGCAAACTTGGTGAGAGTTCCAAGGGTAATCTGCTGTTCTACCAGCGGTGTTATCTGATTGCTAGGTACTTGGAGGTTCTCCAGACCAAAGGCAATATCGTCTGCGACCACGCTGCAGATAATCTGGTCCTCAGGATTTTGGAAGACCAGTCCAAGCTGCGGACGAACGGTCTTGTATGCCTCAAAGTCAACCTGGCCGTCATTGACAACGGTGGTTCCCAGAAAGGTAACGGTTCCCTCGTCAGGGGCGGTAAGGCCAGAGAGAATTGAGGCAACGGTAGACTTGCCCGAACCGTTTGCGCCAACAATACAGGTACGTTTACCTGCGGGAATAGAGAATGAGACGTGGTCTAAGGCAATCACGCCTTTTGCGTGCACAAAAGTCACGTCCAAAAGCGTCGCAGCTACAGGCGGATCCTGAGTTTGTGCGGTGCTTTCAGACGTGTGTGAATCTGGGGAGTTGTCCAGCAGACTACTCACCGTTTTTGATGCTCTCAAAAAGTGAGGTAGCCGAGCGCATGATTACAACAAAGATGATGCTGTTAATGGCAACCTTTACCACGTTGAAGGGGAGAAGAGCAGGGACAATCAGTCCGCTTACTGCCTCCACGCTCATGCCGGTGTAGATTGGGGTAACTACAAGGTTGCCCAGAATGCATGCGACAACGCTGACAACACTGCCCACAATCAGGGCAAGTACCAGCTGCTTGATCTTCTCGGAACGGTTGTACACAATCAGCGAGACAGGCAAAACGTAGGTAAGCGTTGCCAGAATTGCCATGATAGTGCCGTAAATTCCGGACTCCGTGGTGAGGTGTAGAAGGTAGGGAAGCACCGAGACGATCGCGCCCGCAGCAGGGCCATAAGCTACGCCTGCGAGCAGGGCAAAGACGCCCGATGGATCGTACTTCAAAAACGTCACGCCTGGGATCAGAGGGAACTGAAGCACCATGGTGCTGATTGCAGCAGCTGCACAAAGCATGGCGAGAATAGCGATTCTCTTGGTAGACCAGCCGTTAGAAGATGCGGTTGTTGCGTGGGTTGAGTGGGATGAAGCCATAAAAGTCTCCGTTTCTGACATCCGGACTGTACCGTTGGTCCTGGACTTTAACCAGGTTAACCGCCTTTTTTGCGGGTCGCGGACTTGATGGCTTATTGAGCTGGGTTGTTACAAACCCTGAAGCTCAGCCACCTTACCACCAGTAGGTAATTGCAACCATTTCTGAAACATATCGATACGTACTATAGCAGAGTTAACAGCTGATAACACGTAAAACGGGATGGACATTTCTTTGACAGAATTGCAAAAGACGTGCAAAAGACGTGCAAAAGAAACCGTTTTCTCGTTTCAGTGTCATGATTTTCTCGGCCTAATGACGTGATTTTCTCGCCTCAACGCCACGTTTTTCTCGCTTGCGATAAACTATAAAAAGTAACTTACTAAGGAGCGTGTTACATGTCTGAAAGTGGCTATGACTTACAAAGCCTGGCCGGAAAGCTTTGCTCGATTGTTGGAGAAGAGAACGTCCTGGTAGACGAGCCAATGAGCGAGCACACCACCTTTAAAGTGGGTGGACCTGCGGATCTCTATGTCATTCCTGATGATCCCGATGAGGTTAAAGAGACTCTCCTCGCAGTTAAAGATGCAAAAGCTCCTTATTTTATTCTTGGATACGGCTCTGACCTGCTTGTTTCCGATGCAGGTTATCGTGGTGTCATCATTGCTGTTGCCGACGGTCTTACCGGCGTGAGCATTGACGATACCGAGATGACCTGTCAGGCTGGCGTTGGCCTTAAAGAGGCTTCCGAGATGGCCTGTGAACTGGACCTTTCTGGACTCGAGTTTGCCTGCGGCATCCCAGGTTCTGTGGGCGGTGCATGCTTCATGAACGCAGGCGCCTACGATGGCTGCATCTCTGACGTGCTCAAATCCGTTCGCGTCCTTCTCGCTGACGGTACCTTTGCTACGCTGGACGCTTCCGAGCTTGACCTGGGTTATCGCCACAGCAGAATTGCTGATGAAGGCATGATTGTGCTTTCTGCTACGTTTAATCTTCATCGCGCGGATGGCGAGAAGATTCGTGAAAAGATGGAAGAGTTTA
>JABZHU010000186.1:0-1952 GCA_015258705.1 Atopobium sp.
TCTTTTACTGGGTCAAACGCCACGTGATTCCTTTCTCTCTTACGTAATGATATCGCAGGTTATTTGGGTGTGCGGGGCAAGTCCGCGAGCGTCGTAAGAAGATTGTGAACGGCAGACGGAAACGTTTGGAGTGAACGGGTTTCTCGCCAGACGGGTGCATAAATTCTGAACGATATTGCATAAAATGGCACATTCATTTTGGTACAGGTGTCAAAAATGAGCTAATATAGAAATGTTGAGAAGAAGTAATTGCGAAGAATGGCTTCGCTAGCCGCTTAAGGAAGCGGCACATAGTTAAGGAGAGGTTTTATGGGACGTTTTACAAATCCACGCGATCTGTATTTTGGCGAGGGTGCTCGTCACGAGGTTAAGAACCTCAAGGGTAAGAGGGCAGTCATCGTTTCCGGCGGTAGCTCCATGCGCCGCGGCGGCTTCCTTGATGACATCGAGAATGACCTTAAGTCCGCAGGTTTTGAGGTTGCTCACATTGAGGGTGTTGAGTCCGACCCTTCCGTTGAGACCGTTATGAGCGGCGCTGCTAAGATGAGCGAGTTCCAGCCAGATTGGATCATTGCTATCGGCGGCGGCTCCCCAATCGACGCAGCTAAGGCTATGTGGATCAAGTACGAGTACCCAGAGACCACGTTTGAGGACATGTGCAAGGTCTTTGGCCTGCCTGAGCTCCGCACCAAGGCTCACTTCTGCGCAATTTCTTCTACTTCCGGTACCGCAACTGAGGTAACCGCATTCTCCATCATTACCGATTACCAGAAGGGCGTTAAGTATCCAATCGCTGACTTCCAGATTACCCCTGACGTCGCAATTGTTGACCCTGAGCTTACTTACGGCATGCCTGTTAAGCTTGTTGCTCACACTGGTATGGACGCACTGACCCACGCTATCGAGGCATACGTTTCTACCGTTGCTTCCATGTACACCGACGGCGACGCTCTGCATGCAATCCGCGAGATTGTCGAGTGGTTGCCAAAGTCTTACAAGGGTGACAAAGAGGCACGTCAGCACATGCATGATGCACAGTGCATTGCTGGTATTGCATTCTCCTCTGGCCTTCTGGGCATTGTTCACTCCATGGCTCACAAGACCGGCGCAGCATTCTCCGGTGGCCACATCATCCACGGCTGCGCAAACGCTATGTACCTGGGCAAAGTCATCCAGTTCAACGCTCGCGACGAGCGCGCAAAGGCTCGCTATGCATTCATTGCTAAGGAGATTCTGCACCTCGAGGGCAACACTGAGGACGAGCTGGTAGAGGCACTTGTTCAGAAGATTCGCGACATCAACGACGCTCTTGACATCCCACAGGGCATCAAGAACTACGGCGAGGGCGGAACCAAGTCCGAGACCTCCATCATCGACGAGAAGGAGTTCTTCGAGAAGGCTCCAGAGGTTGCTCGCCTTGCTATCGAGGACGCTTGCACCCTCTCCAACCCACGCAAGCCTACCCAGGAGGAGATGGAGCAGCTGCTTAAGTGCGTCTACTTCGACCTTCCTGTCGAGTTCTAAGATCTAGTTTAGAGACTTAGCTTCGCTAAAAGCCTGGCAGCGTTCCGCTACCAGGCTTTTTTACGTAGGTCGACAGCGGGCGTGCAGGTCGACGGCAGGCTTGCAGGTGGGCAAGTGCAGGCGGGCACATCGACGGGCTGGTAACGTGCGTGGATACGTGTGCGGGCAGTCACGGCGACGTGCAGGTAACGTGCGCAAAAAGTGCATCGGGATCAAAGAACACCACAATTCACATCAAAGTGGTAAAAAATCCGTTTAGTTGGGGTTTTCATTTTTCTGCATACAGTGTTTGCCCAGATAAAAGTTTTTGGCGCGGTAAAAAATCGTCTTAGTTGGGGTTAAATCGGCCAATTTTAAATTTTCATCCCCAACTAAAAGTTACGTCTCAAAAAGTGGTGTAAGGCTATTTCCTTACTACCTTCTAGCCT
>JABZHU010000058.1:0-8269 GCA_015258705.1 Atopobium sp.
GCATCAACTTCATGACGCGTAAATCCAAGTACTTTGAGGCTTGCAATTTCTCTAATGCGCTCTTCAATATTGATATTGGTGAGGTTATACAAGACGATAAATGCCAGCAGAGCTGCAGCCACAATAAGAATAGCTACAACACGGTTAACTACGGCAAGTGATTCTCTATAGGTGCGGATGGCTTCATTGACGTCATCAACAGTTGCAACTCCTGTCTGGTTAATAAGCTTTTCTCCAAATGCCTCTCTCGTTACTTGATCTTCGGGAAGCGTTGCATACCAGCCGTCCGCTGCTTGATCTTGAATACCTAGAGAATGCCATGATGAAGATCCCAGATACAGATACGACCCAACGTAATTCTCGGCAACTCCTGTAACAGTAAGCGTACTTGGCTCGCCAGAAGCGTTTCCGATTCTGTCTTGAGCATAGACCTGAATGGTATCTCCCACGCCTACACCCAGTCGTTTTGCAAGCTTTTCTGTAATTACAACCGAATCTTCTCCAAGCTCTATTGTTTGACCAGAAAGACGATTGCGCAGGGTAGCTAAGCCCGTGAGGTCTTGAAGAGAATTGCTGGTCATAATAGTTGTTCTTGTCAGTGAGCCTGCCTTTTGTGTAGAAGACTCAAGAAGAACGTTTTCTCTTGTTATGCGGTGAATATTTGTAGCACCCACCTGATTAAGCTCTGCATTAATCTGATCTACTTCTTCCTCAGAAACATCAGAAGTCATTCCCACTATGTAGTCATAATGCGAAATAGCTGGCCATTGGTTATCAATGATGTCGCTAATGGAATCTCTAAGACCAAAAGCAACCAATAAAAGCGCAGTACATCCAGCAATTCCTACCAGCGTCATAATCAAGCGTCGCTTATAGCGGACAAGGTTTCTGATGGTAACTTTCCACGAGAAAGACAATCTGGACCATAGAGGCTCAACGCGCTCAAGAAAAATCTTTGAGCCCGCTTTTGGAGCTTTTGGAAGCATGAGACTAGATGGTTCTTCTTTCAATGAGGATAAAACAGCGGCCATGGTTGAAAGAAGCGTAATGCCTATACCGGAAAGTCCAGAGAGTAGCGCGCTATCAAGCTGAATAGGATAAGGAGCTCCCCCATTTGGGATGGTATAAATTGACCCGTATGCAGAGATAATAACGCCTGGCAACACTTGACTTAAACATGCTATGCCAATAACGGCACCCAAAAGTGAGGCGAGCAAGGCATATAACAGGTACTTTGCCGCAATCTGAGTAGTTGAATAACCAAGCGCCTTATGAACACCAATAAGCGTACGCTCTTCAGAAACCATACGCGTCATACTGGTAAGCGATACCAGTGCTGCAACCAAGAAGAACATCAGCGGGAATACATTAGCAATATCATTGATACGCTCAGAGTCTGCTTGATAAGCTGCAACACCAATCTCTTTTGTGCGATCAAGTACATACACATCAGGCTCTTTAAGCTCGTCAATCTTCTTCTGAGCTTCATCAAGCTCTTTCTGACCGTCAGCAAGTTGTTTCTCGACCTCAGTGCGTTGCTCCTCAAGACTCTGTCTTCCCTCGTTAGTCTGAGCTTCTGCGCTTTGGAGGGCTGTTTGTCCTGCGCTCAGGCGACTAAGCGACGCAGCAAGTTTTTCTTGAGCCGCAGACAGCTGATCTGCAGTAGCACTTCTCGCCTCTGCCAAATCCTGACGCGCCTGAGCCACTTGTGACTCTGCCTCATGTAGTTGAGCTGTGCGCTGATCAAGCTCTTCCCTCGCAGCCGCAAGAGTCTGCTGCTGGGTAGCTAATTCTGTCTCTGCAGCCGTAATCTGCGCTTGTGTGGCGAGAAGGGCGTCTACTTGCGCAGTTGCCAGACCTAAAGCGCTGAGCCGTTGCTGCGCTTCTTCAAGACTTGAAGCGGTGATGCCTTGCGCAGCAAGCCCCGCAAGATACGCATCTCTACCCGCTTCAAACGCACTCTTTTGCTGTGTAAACGTTGCTTGTCCTGCATTATAGGCAGCAAGACCAGCCTGATACTGGGCCTCTCCTGCACTGAGCTCAGCTGTACCCTGAGCTATCTGAGCCTCTGAGGCAGTAATCTGAGCTTCCGCTTGTGCAAATTGCCGCTCAGCACTGTAGCGAGAAGCTGTAAGCTGCTGACGTCCCGCATCATATTGGCGCTGACCATCAGCCAGTTTTTGCTGTTGAGCGGAAATCTGTGCTTCCGCATCATCAAGCTTCTTTTGAGCATCCCCTAGTTTATCTGCGGCTTCCTGCCTTGATTGCTCCAGCTTTCGACGAGCCTCATCAACTTGAGTCTGAGCGTCATCTTTGAGCTCTTGCAAACGAAGTGAAGCAAGTGACGGATTCATCTGCGAAATGCGTTCTGCAACGCTATCAACGGCACTCTGATAGTCTGATGAGCCGCTTTTATAGCTGGTAGCACCCTGAACCGTTAGATACGCTTCGGTATAGGGGTCATCGTTTGCAAATGCATCTTCAGTAACATACACAAATTGCTGAACAATGCCATTGCCTAACGATGTAGTACCAAAATTGCTTACATACGGATACGTTGGTGCATTGACAAAACCAACAACCGTGTACGAACCACCCTTTAAATGAACGCCGTTTGAAGTGTCTGGCAGCTCAATCTGTTGACCAAGGCTAATATCTGCACGTTTCTTGGGATCCGCGCTCATCACGCACTCGTAAGGCCCTTGAGGAAGCCTTCCCTCCACAACTATTGGTTGATTAAGCTCACCAGGTCTAAAAGAACTCACACGAGCAGTAGATTGCGAAGATGTCAGTGTAGCCATAACGTCTACCGTGCGAGAAGGCATAACCGCCTCAACACCCTCAACTGATGCAAGGGCATGAACGTCCTTCTCGCTTAACCCAAGCGTAGAGATTACACGCAGGTCGTAGAGATGTTGGTTTGCGTAAAACGTATGAGCAGCTTCTTGCATGTCAGGGCTGGCCATTTTGAGGCCTGCAAAGAAGCCGCAGCCTAAAGCAACAATTCCTGCAATTGCAAGAAATCTGGCGAGAGACCCTTTGATGGTCCGAGTAATCTCGGTAAAAAGAGCGCGGGGCATAACTACCACTCGACAGTAAGCGCGTCAGCTGGGTGTTGATTAATTTCTACCGATTGAGCTTGACCCTCTTTAACGTGGATTACCCTATCGGCAATTTGAGTGAACGCAAAGTTGTGCGTGACAATAGCCACGGTCTTATGCTGCTCTTTGCACATATCCTGCAAGAGCTTAAGAATTTGCTTTCCTGTTTTATAATCCAGCGCACCTGTTGGCTCATCGCAGAGCAGAAGACGCGGATTCTTTGCCAAAGCGCGTGCAATAGAAACGCGTTGCTGCTCTCCACCGGAGAGCTGAGCTGGGAAGTTATCCATACGATGCTCAAGACCAACAGCTCGAAGTGCATCTTCTGGCTGCATAGGGTCAAGACAAATCTGAGAAGCAAGCTCAACGTTTTCTTTTGCAGTGAGATTAGGAACAAGATTGTAAAACTGGAAAACAAAGCCAATGTCATGACGGCGATAGAGCGTTCTTTCTTTTTCCGAAAGCCCGCCAATTTCTTTTCCGTCTAAATAAATAGACCCGGAGGTACAGGTATCCATACCTCCGAGCATATTTAAGACAGTTGTTTTACCGGCACCTGATGGGCCAACAATTACGCAAAGCTCGCCCTCTTCTATGGAGAAGTTCATGTCATGGACAGCGTTTACCTTGACGGAGCCCATGGTATACGTCTTTGTTACCTCTTTAAATTCAACAAAAGACATACGTTTCTCCTATGAGAAAGATTCTCCTGAACAAGAGGAGGTGTGCGTGAGGAGCTACTCCTGTGGAACCTCTGGAGCTGCAGGAGCCTCAGGTGCGACAGTTGTGACAGTTGCTTCTGGAGCAGGTGCTGCTGTAGCCTCTGCAGTTACAGGAACTACAGGAGCAACCTCTGCGCCCTCAGTAGCAAGAGGCATTGGAGCAACAACAACCTCTTCCTCCTCAAGATCAGCCTGACGCTGGTCAAACTCTTTCTTAGCACGAACCCAAATGAGAAGTGCAAGAAGAGCGGCAAAGAGCAGGAAGGTAGCAATCATGACGTTAAGAATAAGGGTGGTGAAGTTCACTGCCTGGCTGATAGAAATCATCACAGAGAGCTCTGTAAGTGCGGAAGTTAAACCAACTACAGAAAGAATGGAGAGACCCCACCTAAGACGAGGACGGAAACCCCTCAAAAGACCTGAAACCGCAGCAAAAAGGTAGCACAGGAAAATAATGTAGGTAACACGTGCAAGTATCAGGGAAATAGGATTTGTCTGACGAGTTGCAAAGTTAAATACCGTGTGGAAATAGCTGAGATACTGAACAGGTGCAACAAAATCAATGACAATAAAAATGAGAGCCACAATTGCTGGAATGGCAATTTTTGCTTTGGGGTTCATGAAACCTCCTCGATTTCTTTATACGACCTGTCTATTTTATCGTATAAACCTATGACCAGTGCGGTAAGTCATGAAAGTCTTTTATATGGTCTTGAGCTTCTTGTTCTCTTTCTGCTAAAGCCTCTCTTAAACCCTTCAATGCATCAAAAGGCATGAATATTTTTGCCCTGTTTGCTCGTGACATGCGGGGGTGTCCGTAGTGCATCTGTGCTGCAAACACGTCCTCTTTTGCACTATCTTCCGCTGGCGAGAAACCCTGTCTAGGCTTCATTGGTTTCTTCTCCACTACGGTGTCCTCCAATCTGAGCATTTCTCTGCCGTGCAGTTGCTTCGGGAAGTAGGTCCATAGCTTTGAGCAAAGAGTTCTTTCCAAACTTCTTCTTTATGGCGTTGATAGTATCTTGACGCTGGCGCTCTTTCTCTAAAACGGTATTGTCCTGGAAAAGCGACGTCTGAATACCCGATCCCGTTTCTTCTTGAGTGTTTCCAAAGGTAAGGCCAACGCGATGCACGCTTTCTGAAGGTATTACTCGCTCGTCAAAGAAAGACAAAACCTCTGCCATAAGCTCATCCCTAGAGTTAGTAGGGTAAGAAAGCTTCTTAGTACCGCTACTGGAGGGAATATGTCTTCTCCAGCTTCTATAATCCCCTGTTTGCCTCAACTCTTCCATCTGGCTCTCTGTTGCCGAATAGCCAATATAGATACCAATAGATGAACAAACCAGCTTTTGCGTTACAAGCTCAAGCGTCAACGCCTCGACCATCTCTTTAAAGATGAGACGTGCACCTTCTGTGTCTCTGTTGTAATCAAAGACCTGTGCCGTTGAGACAGAATGACTTTGAGACTTATAGGCCTTAATATCTGCAATGGTAGTTGGCTCAATGCCCCATGCATGGTCAATAAGAATTTCTGCGTCAACGCCAAATTCTTTATACAAAGGCTCTGTAGGAGCCATTGCAAGCTGCCCCATGGTGTGAATATTCATTGCCGCAAGACGCTTTTGAATACCTGCACCAATATGCCAAAAATCAGTCAAAGGTTTATGATTCCAGAGTTTAAGTTTGTACGACTCTTCATCAAGCTCACCAAAGAAATTTGGGCTGTGCTTTGCCGTAATATCAAGCGCAATTTTTGCCAGATACAAATTTGGGCCCAAACCACAAGTAGCAGGGATACCAGTAGTTTTTGCTACGTCTGCACGAATCTTCTCGCCTAGCTCTCTTGCTGTACATCCGTAAAGCGATAAGTACGGTGTTACATCGATAAATGCCTCGTCAATGGAGTAAACGTGGATGTCTTCTGGGGCAATGTATTTGAGGTACACCGAATAAACGTCTGCAGAGCGCTCCACATATAGAGCCATACGAGGAGGCGCTACCTCGTAAGTAAGATTTTTGGGAATCTCAAAAACGCGACAACGTCCAGGAACACCCAACGCACGAAGCGCCGGTGAAACCGCCAAACAAATTGTCTTTTCTGTCCTGGTAAGATCAGCCACAACAAGCTTGGCCTTCATGGGATCAAGGCCTCGCTCAACACACTCAACCGACGCGTAGAAACTCTTTAAATCAATGACCAGGTACTGTTTTTGAGAAGGTGTCATGGCTTAGATAAGCACAATACCTTGAGAAACTTTTTCTGCCACGTCATTACCTACGAGATAACGGACAATCTCTAGGCCAAACTTAAGAGCGGTTCCTGCACCTTGGCTGGTAATGAAAGAGCCATCAACACAAACCGCATCTTGCGAAAGATTGGCGCCATTCTCTGAGAGAAAATGCTGGAAACCTGGGTTGGAAGTGGCCTTCTTACCCGTAAGTAATCCGCGCTTTGCATAAATTGAAGGAGCAGCACAAATTGCAGCAAGCACACGACCGTCTGCGGCAAACGCATCAACTGCCTGCATAAGTGGCTCACAAGCCTCAAGATTAGTGGTTCCGGGAAGACCACCAGGAAGCACCAACATGCTGTAATCATCAAACGAGACCTGACTGAGCAGCTTGTCTGTTAAAAAAGTAACCTGGTGAGAAGAAGTCACGCTCAAAGAATCAGATATAGACACTTTGTCACAGGGAATACCTGCACGATACAGGACGTCAACAACGCTCAGTCCCTCAATCTCTTCACAACCATCAGCAAAAAAGACAGCAACGCGCTTGTCAGTACATGGTGTAAACATCTGACTCCCTTCTCGACTAAAACTAGTACAAGTGTACGCCTTTTTACACAAAAAAGGACACTCAAGTTTGTGCTTGAGTGTCCAAAATTTTACCCAGTTAAACTGTTACAGAAAGTACCCGTCAAGCTCCCTACAGCCTGGCGAGAAACCCTACTCCTCGCTAATGCCCTCGTTAATAGCCTGAGCAATAACTTCCTGATCATTAGAGCCACGGAGCAAAGACTTAAACTCATCTCTCATCAGAAGAACAGCGGTCTTAGAAAGAAGCTTGATGTGAGTGGTGCCAGCCTCTCCGTCTGGGACAAGCAGAGCGATAGCAACATCAACGGGCTTCTCGTCAAAAGAAGGCCACTCAAGAGGGGTGCTGTTCTTAAAGACAAAGACAGCTGCGTCCTTGATAGCAGCATCTTTTGCGTGAGGAACTGCAAAGCCGTCAGTCATGCCGGTCTCGCCCATTTCCTCACGAGCCAAAAAAGCATTGTAAACAGCGTCTGCATTATCAGTTACGCCAGCCTCCTGAGCCTTATTGGCAATAAAACGCAGGACATCATTACGGCTCGCTGCGTTCTGATTTACAAAAACGTTGTCTGCTTTAACAAAACCGCTCATGAATCTTCCTTCCGTATGTTTGAGCTTAGTGGCTCAGTAACTTCGTATGTAGTAATAATACCCGCAATGAAACAAAATTTGCCTTGAGAAACTTTACTTTAGAGCCATCCTCAGAATCTGTTGAACATCTGCTGTTTTAAGTTGCATAAAGTTACCTGCATGGTCTCCGCCGCGAGCGTCAATAGTGCCCTTAGCCATCTGGAGAATATCCTCTTCAGAAGGATTTACTCCAAGCTCTGCAAGGGAGGTTGGCATACCAATTGCATGACACCACTGATTCCACGCTTCAATTCCTGCAAGGCCTGTAGCGACAGGATTATGGAAGTTGTTTTGAACTCCAAAAACATTGACGGCAAACTGCGCAAAGCGCTCTGGATCTTGACGCATAACGTAGCGGGCCCAACTTGCCCAAATAGCTGTGAGGCCAGCGCCATGAGCGACGTCATACTTTGCGCTGAGCTCATGCTCAATTGCATGAGAGGCAAAATCGCTTACGCGACCAGTGCCGGTAAGTCCGCAGTGAGAAAGCGACGAGGCCCAAAGCAAATCTGCTCGTGCAGCGTAGTTCTCTGGCTCTTTGACAGCAACCAGAACAGCTTCTTTTACGGTACGCAAGAGACCCTCAGCCAGCTCGTCGGTGAGCGCCACGTCCTTCTCGAGCGTAAAGTAGCGCTCCATGGTGTGCATCATGATATCTGCGCCTGTTGATGCCGTCTGATAAGCGCTTACAGAGTAAGTGAGCTCTGGATTCATGATGGCAAAACAAGGACGACCGCACTGATGGTGATAAGAACGTTTAAGCACGCGACCATCAGCCAGCGTAATGTTCATGACAGAAGAATCTGAGGTCTCAGAGCCAGTTCCTGCGATAGTAGAAATGACACCAATAGGAGCTGCCTTAGAAACACTGACCTTATGCAAATAGAGGTCTTCAAGAGAGACGTCATTGGCCAGGCCATATGCAATAGCCTTAGCGGAATCCATAACAGATCCGCCGCCGATAGCTAAAATGAAGTCAACATCCTCGCGTTTACCC
>JABZHU010000187.1:0-1929 GCA_015258705.1 Atopobium sp.
AAAACTTCTCTGCGGCGCAAAGGCCTGTGCGAGCAGTTTATTTTGTAGAAGCGTCTTACTCCTGCAGAAGCTGGGCAATTAGGCCAAGCTTTGTCTCAAACGAAACGCCACGAAGCTCAAAGTTTGGCTGATCGCGAGTAATTTCCATGGACTCACAGACAAACTCACCAGCAAACTCAACTGCGTCAGCGATTTCCTGACCACACATAACTGCAGCTAAAAGCGCAGAAGCAAACAAATCGCCGGTGCCGTGCAGCATGTAGGGGAGAAGCTCGGAGACAATCTCGCCACGCTCGGACTCAGTAGCAACAAAATTGCGGATAAGGCCATCACCGCGAACAATGCCCTTAAGAACAACACACTTGGCGCCCATCGCAAGCAGTGCATCAAGCAGTTCATCTACCTGCTCATCAGTCAAATGCTGACCAGCGTATGGAATACCCGTCAGAATTGAAGCCTCAGTAAGATTTGGTGTCAAAATATCTGCGCCATTTACCAGGGACTTCATTGCGTCACAAAGCTCTTGCGTATAGGTTGGATACATCTTGCCGCCATCGCCCATAACTGGGTCAACAACGCGAAGTGCCTTTGGATGCTCCTGGTACAAGCGCTGAATGCTTGCAACCTGCTCTGCTGCACCAAGGAAGCCAGAATAAATGGCGTCCAGGTCAATGCCCTCTTCCTTCCATGCATCCAGGTAATCCTCGAGCATGTTGGTGGTGTCGTGCATGTAGAACGTAGGGAACTTGGTGTGTGCCGAGAAAAGCGACGTAGGAACGGGGCAAACGTCACATCCCGCTGCAGAAAGCACCGGAATAGCTACGCCCAGCGAGCATTTTCCGTATCCGCAGAGGTCGTGCACTGCGGCGATGCGAGGGATGTACGAGCCTTCTCGCTGGTACAGAACAGAGTTGGTTTCATTCATTACAGTTTCCTTTCACGTGGACTGATGGACCAACGTTCAAGAAAATCATACTCTATACTGTGAGGTGGATATTTGACGTATCCACCTATTTTAAGAGACGTAACAAAGGAGCAGAGATGGCAGATCAGCCTGTTGTCGGTATCATCATGGGATCTAAGAGCGACCTTGCAACTATGGAGGGATGCACCGCTGAGCTCGAGCGCCTTGGCGTTCCATACGAGCTGGTCATTGCATCTGCGCACCGCACTCCAGATAAGGTTCACCAGTGGGCCGAGACCGCCGCTGACCGTGGCCTCAAGGTAATCATTGCAGCTGCAGGAAAGGCCGCTCACCTGGGCGGAGTTGTTGCTGCATTTACTCCACTGCCTGTCGTTGGCGTTCCAATGAAGACCTCTGACCTCGGCGGCATGGACTCCCTGCTTTCCATGGTTCAGATGCCATCCGGCGTGCCAGTTGCTTGCGTTGCCATCAACGGCGCTAAAAACGCAGCTATTTACGCTACTCAGATTCTTGGCACATCCCTTCCAGAGTATCGCGAGAAGATCATCCAGCTCAAAGCCGAGATGGCTGACGCATAAGCTGATCTACAGCTCGCAAATAGAACTGCACCCGCACCCGCGTTTTAGAAAACCTAAGGCGCGGGTTTTGCGTATTTTGCGTAGCTGCAAATGTGATTATGCGATGACTTCATAAGATGCACAGAGATTTTTGTTTCGTGCATAGCTAAACTTTTAAGGGGTATCACAAGAGTATGACAAAGGTATGACAAACGAGTACCTTCAGAAGGGAAGTGCATGGAATCAAAAAACGGCAAGCATTTTGCTTCATTCGCCGCTGCTGATCAGCCGGCTGGAAATACTCACACCTCAAAAACCTCCGTCGGGATGGCTTCTATGAAAAGCTCCGCTTCTTCAAAAAAAGACGACAACAAGAAAACCTCTCCAAAAAAGTCTGGCGAGAAACCCGCTAAAAAGAAGGGTTTTGCCTACATCCTTTCCACAATC
>JABZHU010000059.1:0-8255 GCA_015258705.1 Atopobium sp.
CTTTTTGATGATATCTCTGAAGCGCTGAAGTCTCTTGCAGATCACGAGCTTACCTACAAGATTGTCTACCTGGACTCTTCGGACGAAGTGCTTATGCGTCGCTATAGCGAGAACCGCCGTCGTCATCCTTTAGCGCAAGAGGGAGAAAATCTTTCATCTGCAATTTCTAGGGAGCGCGCACAGCTACAGGACATAAAAACGCTGGCAGATGTGGTTTTGGACACCTCATCTATGCGTACTAATACGCTCAAGAGCCGCCTTCGTCGTGCATTTTCAGAGCTTGCTGAACAGCAGCTTATGGATGTTAGCGTGTTTTCCTTTGGCTTCAAAAATGGTTTGCCTGTTGAGGCTGACCTTATGATTGACGTGCGATTCCTGCCTAACCCTTACTATGATCCAGAGCTCAGACCACTCACCGGTCTTGATGAGCTAGTAGCTCAGTTTGTCCTTCAGCACGGCACTACTAAGAAATTCCTTAAGTCATGGTTTGAGCTGCTTGATGTAGTAATGCCTGGTTATGTACAGGAGGGCAAGAGTTTGCTTTCTATTGCGGTAGGTTGCACGGGTGGCCAGCATAGAAGCGTTGCAATCGCACGTGCTACGGCAGAGCATCTTACCAGCCAGGGCTATCGCGTAACGCTGTTCCATCGCGATCTTGATGCGGCTCAGAAGAAGTCTCAGCAGGCTGAGTAGAAGTTAGTCTGTCATGTCCTATACTGCCTTGGTAAAAAATGAGCTGGTCAGCGTACCAGAAATTCAGACGGACTGTGAATTAGCCCAGCTTTCTGCTCTTATTCGTGTTTCCGGAACGTTATCGATGCATGGTCCTGGTAAATTTGCCGTTCGCATTGTTACCGAGACTGGCACGGTTGCCCGTACGGTTATTAGTTCTTCTCGCCGTCTGTTTGATCTGGGTACTTCCGTTGAGTACCGTCGCTCTATCATGCATAAAAAACGCAACTATTTGCTTGAGATTTCTAACCAGGATTCGCTTGCAGAAGCGCTTTCCGCTCTTGGCATTTATATACCGGGAGAAGGCCTGGTAAGTGGCATTCCTAAAAGCGTTATCCGCACCAAGCAGGCGCAGCGAGCTTTTTTGCGCGGAGCGTTTATGGCGGGCGGATTTTTGGCCGATCCCTTAAAAGATTTTCACTTAGAGATTGCTGTCTCGGGAGAAAGATTTGCCACTGAGCTGGTAAAACTTATGGGATCCATTGGTGTAAAGGCACGCCTTAATCATCGTAACCGCCATACCAATGCGCTCATGCGTACCAGAGAAATTTATGCCGTCTACCTTAAGAGCTCTGACGACATCATCAAGTTTTTGCGAGAGATTGGTGCGCCCACTATGGCGCGCGCTATTGCGTTTACCCGCGTGCAAAAGCATTATCGCAACAACGTAAACCGAGTTGTTAACGCAGAGATGGCAAATCAAACGCGCTCTTCAAATGCAGCGGCAGACCAGCTGGCGCTCATAGAAAAGGCCGAGAAACTCGTTGGACTCAGAGCTCTGCCGCCAGCGGTCAGAGATTTTTGTCTTGCACGAAAAGATAATCCTGAGCTGTCATTATCAGCGCTGGGGGAGTCATTTGTACCACCCGTATCCAAGTCCGCCATGTATCACCGACTGCTTCGTTTGGAAAAAATCGTTCAGGATTTAGAAAAAGATGCATAAGTTATCGGCGAGTGCGGTAAAATACTCGGTGTACGGTTTAAATGTTAATGAATCCGGAGAATGGCTCTGGGTCACCGAAAGGAGCATTACGTATGGCAGTAAAGGTTGCTATTAACGGTTTTGGCCGCATTGGTCGCCTTGCATTTAGGCAGATGTTTGGTCACGAGGGTTCCGAGATTGTTGCAATCAACGACCTTACTTCTCCAGAGATGCTTGCATATCTTCTGAAGTATGACTCTACTCAGGGCAACTATTCCCGCGATCACAAGGTAGAGGCAACTGACCACTCCATCATCGTTGACGGTCACGAGATTGTTATTTACAAGGAGGCAGACGCTAACAACCTGCCTTGGGGCGATCTCAACGTTGACGTTGTTCTTGAGTGCACCGGTTTCTACACTTCTAAGGACAAGGCACAGGCTCACATCAACGCTGGTGCTAAGAAGGTTGTCATTTCTGCTCCTGCAGGCAATGACCTTCCAACCGTTGTCTTCAACGTTAACCATGAGACCCTCACTGCAGATGACAACATCATCTCCGCAGCTTCCTGCACCACCAACTGCCTTGCTCCTATGGCAAAGGGTCTTAACGACTTCGCAACTATCAAGTCCGGTATCATGACCACCATTCACGCATACACTGGTGACCAGATGATCCTCGACGGCCCACAGCGCAAGGGTAACTTCCGTCGTTCCCGTGCTGGTGCAGAGAACATCGTTCCTAACTCCACCGGTGCTGCTAAGGCTATTGGCCTTGTTCTTCCTGAGCTCAACGGCAAGCTCATTGGTGCTGCTCAGCGCGTTCCTACGCCAACTGGCTCCCTCACCAACCTCTATGCTGTTGTTGACAAGAAGGTCACCGTTGACGAGGTCAACGCTGCAATGAAGGCATATGCAGAGACCATCCCAGAGACCTTTGGTTACAACGAGGATGACATTGTTTCCCGCGACATCGTCGGTGAGACCCACGGCTCCATCTTCGACGCAACCCAGACCATGTGCTCTGACCTTGGCGATGGCACCACTCTTGTTCAGGTCACCTCTTGGTACGACAACGAGAACTCCTACACTTCTCAGATGGTCCGCACCATCAAGTACTTCGAGAAGTTCGTTGCTTAAGTTCTAGTTACATAGACGCCTTAGGCGCGGTCGCAGCATCTGCCGCGATCGCGCCTTCTTTTGTTGGAAACGTATTTAAAGGAGTGACATGGCTTTTACAAAGAAGACTGTCCGCGATGCAGATGTTGACGGTAAGCGCGTTCTTATGCGCGTTGACTTCAACGTGCCTCTAAAGGACGGCGTTGTTACTGACGACACCCGCGTTCGCGCTGCACTTCCAACCATCCAGTATCTTCTCGACCACAACGCAAAGGTCATCCTGATGAGCCACCTTGGTCGTCCAGATGGCACCGGCTTCCAGCCAGAGCTTTCCCTGCGCCCAGCTGCAGAGAAGCTTGCTGAGCTTCTTGGCCACGAGGTTAAGTTTGTTGAGGACACCTATGGCGAGAAGGCCCGTGAGGCTGTAGACGCACTCAAGGACGGCGAGGTTCTTGTTCTTGAGAACGTCCGCTTTGACAAGCGTGAGAAGAAGAACGATCCAGAGATTGCAAAGACCCTTGCATCTTATGGTGACATCTTTGTTCTTGATGCCTTTGGTACCGCTCACCGTGCACAGGGCTCTGTTGTGGGACCAGCAGCTTACCTTCCTGCATATGCAGGCTTCCTGCTTGAGAAAGAGGTTGACACTCTTACCTCTATCTTCTCTAACCCAGAGCGCCCACTTGTAGCTATCGTTGGTGGCTCCAAGGTTTCTTCTAAGATTGGTGTTCTTGATCACCTTATCGACTCCGCTGATACCCTCATCATTGGTGGCGGTATGGCATACACCTTCTTCCTGGCTAAGGGTTATACCGTTGGTACTTCTCTTCAGGAGCCAGACTGGATTGAGCGCGCAGGCGAGATGCTCAAGAAGGCAGAGGAGAAGGGCGTTAAGATTCTGCTTCCTGTTGACAACGTTGTTACCGATCACTTTGGTGAGGACGCTGTTGGTGAGGTAGTTCCTTCCGATCAGATTCCTGCAGACCGCATGGGTATGGACATTGGTCCTAAGACTGTTGAGCTTTACTCTGAGGCAATCAAGGGTGCAAAGACCGTCTTCTGGAATGGTCCTATGGGCGTCTTTGAGTTTGATCAGTTTGCAAAGGGCACCGAGGCAGTTGCTCGTGCTGTTGCAGATGCTGATTGCACTTCTATCATCGGCGGCGGCGATTCCGTTGCAGCAGTTAACAAGTTCCACCTTGCTGACAAGATGAGCTGGATCTCCACTGGTGGCGGCGCTTCCATGGAGCTCGTTGAGGGTAAGGCTCTTCCAGGAGTGGAGGCGCTTCTCGATGCGTAATCGTATGATCGCAGGTAACTGGAAGATGAATGAGACTTTCGCTGAGGGCGTTGAGCTTGCTCAGGGAATTGTTGATCAGCTTGCTTCCGGTACTGGAAACGTTGACGTTGTCATTGCTCCACCTCTAGTAGACCTTAAGGGTGTTTCTGAGGTTCTTACTCAGGCAAACTCTTCTGTTGCTCTTTCTGCACAGAATGTGTACTGGGAGGAGTCTGGTGCATTTACTGGTGAGACCTCTCCAGCAATGCTGACTTCTGTTGGTGCAACTTACTGCATCATTGGTCACTCCGAGCGCCGTGGCTACTTTGGCGAGACTGACGAGGACATTAACCGCAAGGCAAAGGCTCTGATGGCTCATGACATCGTTCCTATTTCTTGCTGCGGTGAGTCTCTTGAGGTTCGTAACGCCGGCACTCACGTTCAGTTTGTTGTTGACCAGATTAAGGCAGATACCAAGGGTCTAGAGATTACAGATCCTTCCAAGTACGTTATTGCTTATGAGCCAATCTGGGCAATTGGTACTGGTATGACTGCAACTGCTGATGACGCACAGGAAGTCTGCGGCGCAATCCGTAAGACCCTGGTAGAGATCTTTGGTGCAGAAATTGCAGATGGTATCCGTATTCTTTACGGTGGTTCTGCAAAGCCAGAGAACGTTGGCGGCTTCCTCGAGAAAGAGGACGTCGACGGCGCACTTGTTGGTGGCGCATCTCTCAAGGCTGATTCCTTCGTTGCAATGGTAAAGAGCGCAATGAACTAAACTCTGACAAAGTTCCTTACCACCGGTGAGGCGCTTGGCCCATTTGTTAAGTTCTTGTTTGTTTTGCAACTTGGCACACGTCATTCCCAAAGGGGAGTGGCGTGTGCTATTCTTTTCTGTTGTACGTGAAAATAACTAGGGCTGGATCTTCTCGCCAGCAAGAGGGGGAACCTCGTGGGCGTTCTGAATACAATTCTTTTAGTGCTGTTTGTACTTTCTGGCATTTTGACGGTGCTGCTTGTTTTGGCACACTCCGGAAAGGGCACCGGCGTTTCTGACATGATTGCTGCATCTATGTATAACGCAAGCGCTGGTTCAGGCATTATGGAGAAGAACCTTGATCGCCTTACCGTCATCACTACAACCATTTTCCTGGTTTGCGCTATTGTTATGGCTTTGACGTTCCCTGTTGGCGCTATTGGCTAAGCAGCTCCTTTTACTTTTGAATTACCTGCCGAGAAACCCGAGTTTCTCGGCATTTTTTATTCGTAGTCTGCGGAGTATGTGAAAATTTGCTATTGAGAATAACGGCAAAATGGTTGGACGCGAAAGATAGTAGTTTTCTTTTACTTCTTAACAGAATTTTCAATAACGTTTCTCATATGTAAACAAATTTGATTGTGACCTGCACGCTGGACTTTAACAGTCATTATATGTGGATACGTTTTACTGGGATTGGTATGCATAATCTTGGATATCTGAGAGATATTTTTGGGTTAGACAACTTATCCATGGTAAAATTGCACTTTGCTGTGTATTCACGGCATGTTTGTTGTAGGAATGCTAGGTTGCCATACCGAGAAAACCTCGCTTATCGGGTGGATAAGCGCAAGGCGGTGAGGAGAGTCAATGGCACGGTTTGTTTGGTACGTTACAAAGAGGATTTTGAGCTACATTGTGATGATTTTTGTTGCAACTTCGCTCACATTCTTCCTCGCATCATCATTTATGAATCCACGCTCCAACTTTGAGCAGCGTACTCCACGTCCTCCACAGGAGTCTATTGAGGAAAACCTGTATAGAACTAATCTGAATGATAAGACTCCAGTTATTGAGCGTTATCAGGTTTGGGTTACCAATCTATTTACCAAGTTTGATCTTGGTATGACTCCAACAGGCGATAATGTTAACCGTGAGATGAGCTCTAAGTTTATGGCTTCTATTGAGCTTATGACTCCAGCAACTATTTTGTCAGTTGTTATTGGTGTTAGCCTGGGCGTTTATACCGCCCAACGTCAGTATCAGTGGCAGGACCGCTTCTTAAGTGGTGTTGCTTCGGTTTTGCTGGTTATTCCAACCGTTGTTATGGCAATCTTGATTGTTTTTGCAGCAATCGAGATTAACGCACGTGCCGGTTCTCGTATTTTCTACGTAACCGATCTTTCCAGTGGAGATACCGGAAACTTCTTCACTTGGCTCATTGACTTCCTCCAGCACATTATTCTTCCAACCATTGTTCTTACTATCGTAAGTTCCGTTGGTTACCACCTCTCTCAGCGTACCTACCTACTTGACGAGATGCACGCAGATTATGTTCGTACCGCTCGCGCCAAGGGTCTCACTCGTAAGAAGGCAATTCGTAAGCACGCTCTTCGCGTTTCTTTGATTCCAACCGCTGTTTCAGTTGCTTTCTCTCTTGCAGGTATCTTCACAGGTGCTGTTATGACCGAGAAGGTCTTTGCAATTCACGGTCTTGGTGAGTACTTCATTAACTGTATTAACAACAACAATATTCACGGTGCAGTTGCAGTTGCAGCTTTCTCTGGCGCAATGACTCTTGTTGGCGCTCTTCTGGCTGACCTCTTTGCTGCTGCTCTTGATCCACGAATTAAGATGAGCTAAGGAGGCGGACATGTCTAAAGAAGAGCTTCAGAATAAAGACGAGAAAAACGTCTCCATTGATGCAGGTCTTACTAACGCCGAGCGTGAGCTTCAGGCAGATGCTAAGTCTGACAACAAAGAAGTTAAAAGAATTAGCTATGCTGGCCTGATTGCAAGGCGTTTCTTCCGCCAGCGTTCTGCAGTAATCGGTTTGATTATTCTTGGAATTATGGTTCTTATTGCAGTTTTTGGACCATATGCCACCCCATTTAATTACACAGATGCTGACTTTACTGCAATTAACATGGCTCCTAATGCAAAGCATTGGTTTGGTACTGATGGTGCTGGTATTGATTTGTATGCCTGCGTTGTCCACGGTCTTGGCCGTTCTTTGACCATTGGTATCAGCTATGCAATCTTGACCACTATCATCTCTGCAATTATTGGTACTGCCATTGCTTATGTCCGCGGCATTCCAGAGAAGATTGGTATGTGGCTTCTTGATATGCTCATGGTCATCCCTAGCTTCTTGCTGGTAGCTATGATTGTTCGTGCAGCAGGTGGTGAGTCTGGTTGGCTCATGCTTATTTTTGGTCTGACTGCTTTTGGTTGGATTGGCCGCGCGCGTACTATCCGTACTATGGCTCTGTCTTTGCGTGAGAGAGATTACGTCAAGGCTGCTAAGTACATGGGTGTTCCACCATTTACCATCATTGTTCGTCACCTTATTCCAAACCTTGGTTCAATTCTTATTATTGACTTGGTCTTGGCTGTTATTGGCGGCGTTAACTCTGAGACTGCATTCAGCTTCTTGGGCCTTGGTATTAAGGCACCAGACACTTCTCTTGGTTACCTTCTGAGTGCTGGTTCTTCTGCAATGCTTACTACTCCATGGATGATTCTGATTCCATCGGCATTTCTGATTGTTGTTTGTGTTGGCCTGCAGCTCATCGGCGATGGCCTTCGCGATGCCTTTGACCCTTATTCACGCGCTGCTGGTAGCGTCAAAGATCAGGAAGAGGATTCTTCCAAGGATGACGCTCAGCTTGGCGATCTTGAGGGTAGCATCGTTTCTGAAGAAACTACGGAGCGTGCATAATGTCTGACACTACTACTACTTCAACAAAGCAGGGAAGTGTAGAGATGGACGATGTCCTTCGCTACGAGCTGCTTGAATCAAACGGTCCAAAGGGTGCTCCAACAGGAGATCCAGTTCTTTCTGTTCGTAACCTTAAGGTTTCCTTTAATACTGAGGCTGGTCGTGTAGACGCAGTTCGCGGTGTTAACTTTGACCTTTGGGGCGGCCGTACTCTTGGTATCGTAGGTGAGTCTGGTTCTGGTAAATCAGTAACCGCTCTGTCTCTTATTGGTCTTCTTGATGACAACGCTCATGTTACCGGCTCTATTAAGCTTGGTGACGAGGAGCTCATTGGTAAGACCGATGAAGAAATGTCAGAGCTTCGTGGTACTAAGATTTCTATGATTTTCCAGGATCCACTGTCTGCTTTGACCCCAATGTTCTCTATTGGAGATCAGCTTGCAGAGGCTCTGCTTACCCACAATCCTCATATGAGTAGGGCAGACGTTCGTAAGCGTTGTATT
>JABZHU010000188.1:0-1920 GCA_015258705.1 Atopobium sp.
CATTGGAGAAATAACCTCGTAGATCTTCTCCATCATCTCGTAGGTAAATTGTTTGGTGAAAATGAGCTTGCCATTAAAGTAGAGAATCTTTCCACTAGAAAACACGCCAGTGTCTGTCAGGGAAACGTCAGACTTTAGATAAGAAAGTGCATCATAAACTGGCCTTCCGGTAGAAAGTCCAAACGCAATACCTGCGGCTTTAAGATTATTAATTGCCTGATGAGTTCTTTCTGAAATAGCCGGAGTGTCAGCGGGTTTTAACGTTTGGTCCATATCGGAAAGAACAAGCTTAATCATCAGGGCTCCCAAGATACGTGTGCTAAGTGAGTGTTTTGTTAATTCTACCAGCAAGAGTAGAGAAACGCATAAAAATTGCCGTTATTATTACGTTGTTAACTTAAAACTACGAGATTAGTAGAGGTCCATGAATATTTACGACCACTTTGCTCACGAGGATGAATATCCAGAGCTCAACATAGAGGCAATGTCTGAGAGACTTGCAAAGGCGCTGTCTTTTAAGACGGTGTATACCGATGCAGAGACAACCGATTGGTCTCAGTTTGATGGTCTTCAACAGCACATTGTTGATAGCTTCCCGTATGTTATGACAGCGGCCTCTAACGTTGAAGTGGTTGGTCACTCGCTTCTCATTGAGATTCCGGGATCCAACCACGAGCTTCCTGCATTGATGCTTATTGCTCATCAAGACGTGGTTCCTGTTGTTCCTGGTACAGAAGACGCATGGACGCACGATCCCTTTGGTGGAGATGTCGACGACACGTACATTTGGGGACGTGGCGCGCTTGATATCAAAGACATGCTCATGGGCGAGCTTGAGGCACTTGAGTTTCTGCTCTCACAGGGTTTCTCGCCAAGACGCTCTATCTACCTGGCATTTGGTGAAGACGAGGAGGTCTTGAGCCATGGTGCCACCAAGCTTGCAGAGGTTATGGCCTCGCGAGAAATACGTGCAGCTTGCCTCTTGGACGAGGGCACCACTACGTTTTTTGATGGCAGCGCCTACGGTGCGCCTGAGGCTACCGTGGCCGACATCTGCATCTCGCAAAAGGGCTTCTTGAACGTCAAGCTTACTGCGACTGGTCACGGCGGACATTCCTCTAATCCGTTTGGTGGAACTTCACTTGAGCATTTGAGCTGCGCACTTGCCGCTCTCTCTAAGGCTAAACCTCAACCTGAGCTTAATGACATTGTCAAAGAAACCTTCAAGGTTCTTGCGCCAGAAATCACCGAGGAGCCTTTTGCTTCGCTGGTACATGACGTAGATACCAACGCAGATAAGATTGCTCTTGCCGCAGCTCAGATCAAAGAGCTTTATCCGTTTGTTACCACCACGTACGCTTTCAACATGCTTGAGGGTTCAAGTAGTGCGGCTAACGTTATGCCTGGTAATGTCAGCGCAACCATCAACATTAGGCTGCTCCCTGGTGTGAGTGTTGAAAAAACCGTTGAACACATTACACAGGTGGTAGCCCAGGTTGATCCTTCCATTGAGGTTGAGGCTTTGCATTCCACTCCCGCGGGAAGAATTGACTCTCCAACTGGAGCTGGCTATCAAGAGCTCAAAGCCATCATGAAGCACTACCATCCAGGCGTTACCTTTGTTCCGTCCTTTGTATGTGGTGGCACTGACTCTGTCCGATACGAGGGAATTTGCGATTCTATTCTGCGCATTTGTCCTTTTAGGCCAACACCAGAAGATGAGGCAAACGGCGTTCATGGAATTGATGAGCGTATCGAGAAACGCGTGTATGCTCAGGGCGTCCGCGTTCTTGTGTCCTTTGTTAAACAAATGTGCGAATAATTTGCTATCGCGCAACTTACGTTAAAATAGACGCATGTTATGTTCTACAAAAAGGGGAGAGAAACGTTGCAAACTAGGCAGCAGTTAGCTAATCAAGT
>JABZHU010000060.1:0-8209 GCA_015258705.1 Atopobium sp.
CAGTTCAAAACACACCTAAGTCAGATAATCTGTTAAAAAGACGTATACATGACGCCGAAAATAGCTAAGGCATGCAGAATATCTTCATTAGATGTGTAATATGCTCTCAATTGGACAGATTATCTGACATAGATGTGTTCTTTAGATACGGAATTTACCGATAGTTAAATTTCTTATATATCTCTATTCATTTTCCAGCATATTAATGGAAGTTTATGCATAGAGATGTATATCAGGTAGTGCGACCGCCTAGCTGCCTGGCTATCTTGATTAAGAACATGTCGATTCTTCAGCAGAACCTACCAAAGCTGCGCTATTTTGTGCGCCAGGCCTAAAAGCCGACGCTAACACGCTGCAGAATCATAATCACCCGCATATGAACTGCCTCCCATTTCTTGGACATAAGAAATGGGAGGCAGTTCATTTCTAGAGGCGTTCCTTTTTAGCAATTTGTGGCTTGCGGCCGGTTAAGCTTTTAAAACATTCTAAAAAATATATCCCTTTGCAACAGCCCAGTTCCAGATGCGGTCAGCCTGTACTTCACAGCGCTGCTTAAGTTCAGCAGTGTTAGAACCTGTGAAAGTAACTTGCTGAACAGAAAGAGGAAGGTTATCTGGCCTAGTAATAGTTAAAGTTGCGCTGTTCATAGCCATACGAGCTGTCTTGTTAGTACCAAGGCGGACCTTAACAGTAAAGTAACCACGATCAACAGGCCACTCGGTAACTTCTCCGCTATTGGTTGTTCCAGACCTAAATCCGTTTGCATTAGCAATAATGCTATAGCCATTCATAAAGAAACCAGCTGCAATAAGTAAGCCACCAATGGCGCACAAAAGAATTCCTGCAAAAATGGTGCCCTCACCATTTAAATTAAAGAAATTCCAGAGGCCGCCAACAGCAAAAAACGCACCGGCTGCCCAACCAACAAGAGGGCTAGCAGCTCCCTGAGGTTTACCAAAATCAATTACATCGTAAGTAAGAGGAATTGGGGAGGTGTCGTTTTTATCGTAAAGATAAACGTTGCTTAGAGTTTCTTGTTTTTGTGGTGTTTCTGGTGGAGTTGGAAGTGACATAAAGCGTCCTCCTTTTAGCTGGTAGAACTATTCAGGATATAAATAATTATCCTATTTGAGAGATTTATTGTAACATATTGGATAGTAGAGGCTTAAATTTTTTAATTTGGCACTGCTCCCACTGAAAGGATGCTTAATGAAAAGGCGTCAACTAGTACTGACTTGTGCACTGGTACTTGCGCTTTCATCAGGTGTTGTATTTACTGCGTGTAGCCCTAATATTTTTGGTTTACCATCACCTGAAGAGATTGCCGCTCAGAAGGAAGCAGAAGAGAAGAAAGCTGCTCTTGCTCCTTATGTAGGCATTTGGGAAGCCAAGTCAATTGAAGATGAAAAAAATGGCACAGTCACTGAAGACATGTACAAAGATGTTAGAGATGTTTATCTAGCAATTTATGGCTATGACTTCTCTGATGATGGCACTGGTTTGTTTGTTCGCTTCGGCGCTCAGAAGCCCTTTACCTGGTCTGTTGATGCCGATGGAAAGCTTACTATCACCCTTGCAGGCAATGCTGGAAGCTATACAGCAAGCGTTGATTCCTCAGGTCAGATGACCGTTGAGGGCTCTGATGGTTCTAAAGCTATCCTTACTCAGGTAAGCAAGACCTCAGGTGATTATTCTCATATTAGGTATGAGCCCTTTAATCCATTAACAGGAACGGGCAACATTTCTAAAAACAAGTCATCGCATGAAACTAAACTACGCTTTACTATCACCACTGAGCTTGATCAGGTCATTGTTGATACCGATGAGCTCTATGTAAGGCTTATTGGCATCGCTTCCCTTAAAGACCTTAAGGGTTTTGAAGGCTATGTCTTTGAGGTTATTAATAGAACTCCTTATACAACCGGCTATCAATTTACTATTCAAGATCCAACCGATGGCTATTGGGCTTATGGATTTAACGTGTTAGAGCCAGGTGAGAGAGTCTATGAGTACGTTCTTAATAACCAACGTAGAGATAAGTCACTCTCTGAAGTCACGGATGTAAAAGGAACTCTTGAGTATGACCACTCTAGCAATGGCGCCCTTCATAATGACGAGAAAACCGTGACATTTGATTTGCCTACTGGGCAGAGCAAGTAACAGTTAAGAGTTAGTTTTATATCGCTGCACGTATGGAAGAAGGTCTTATGAAAAAGCGTCAAATGCTGTTAGGATGTCTGCTTGCACTGGTGCTTTCTGTAAGTGCAGTGCTCAGTGCCTGTTCATCAGGGGATAATAGTCCCGCAGGAAACAAAAAGTCTGCTGGTCAGATCGTAGGTGTTTGGGAAGCTTATGACATCTTTGAACCCGGACTAGGAAACCTGAGGGAGGGAGAAGCCTACGACGATTATAAAGAACAGTTCCATGCAATTTATGCTTTCAGCTTTGCTGAGGATGGAACTGGCTTGTTTACTCGCTTTGGCATAATGAAGCCTTTTACCTGGACTGTTGATGCAGAAGGAAAGATTACCGTTACTCTTGAGGGAACTGCGGGTTATTTTACGGGACAGATTGACGCTGAGACTGGCAGGTTAAGGCTCAAGGGCACAGGCGACGATGAGACTGACGCCGAGCTTAAGCAGATTTCAACTACTGCTGGAGACTATGCAAGTGCTACCTATCAGCCATTTGATCAACTTACCAATAAAGGTACCGTACCAACCATGGTTAGGTATAACGATCTCAAGTTTAAAAATTTTGAAATAACTCGAGAGGTCAATAAAGTTCTTATCGATACAGATAAGCTGTATATGAGTCTGTATGCTATCGCTCAGGTACCGGGAAGCTCTCAAGAAGGTTACGTATTTGAGATTATCAACAAGTGTCCTGACTCATTTTACGGAGAGTTCTCTCTTGGAGATCGAGTTGGTCCTCTGAATGCCTTTGGTCAAGCCTCCTTACAGCCTGGTGAGAAGTTCTATTTGTTCGTTCCTAATGTCTCGCAGACACCAGGATCTCTTGTGGCACTTTCTAATCCAAAAGCTACGGTTTCTATTGGTTACAATAACGGAACAACCTATACGCCTGTTTCGGAAAGGGAGAAAGTACAGCTTGATCTAAACATCCCTCCTAAGTCTGAGTAACAAAAGAACGCATATCTTCAGGTTGATCACTACCATTGAAAGGACACTTGATGAAAAAACATAAATTACTGCCAGTTCTTGCGCTTGTCTTGGCGCTCTCTACTGGTGTTATGTTTACGGCTTGCACTCCTAACATTGGTGGACCTTCGGCTGAAGAAATTGCAGCTCAGAAGGAAGCAGAAGAGAAGAAAGCTGCTCTTGCTCCGTTTGTGGGCGTTTGGGAAGCAAAGTCTATTAGTGATCCAAAGAAGGGCGAGATTCCCGAGAGTGTCTATCCAACAGCAAGAGACACATTCCAGGCCATTTACGGCTATGACTTTTCCGACGACGGCACTGGACTATTCATCCGTTTTGGTGCTCAGAAGCCCTTTACCTGGTCTGTTGATGCTAATGGAAAGCTCACTATCACCCTTGCAGGCAATGCTGGAAGCTATACAGCAACCGTCGATTCCTCAGGCCAGATGACCATTGAGGGCTCTGACGGTTCCAAGGCAGTGCTTACCCAAGTAACTAAGACTTCAGGCGATTACTCTTCTCTTAAATATGCTCCATTTGATGCGCTTACGGGTAAGGGAACTATTGGAGGAAATTATTCCTCCCATGATGACTTCTACATGAATTTTAAGGTAGTTACCGAGGTCAACAGGGTTGTTGTTGATAATGACGACATGTACGTCAGATATGTTGGAATCGCCACAACACCAAGCGGTCAAACCGAAGGTTATGTTTTTGAGGTAATCAACAAGTCCGATAAGACGGCCTCATATGACTTTAGGGTGGATAATTCGGATTCCACTGTGTTTGGAACAGCTCTTAATGTTCTTGAGCCTGGTGAGAGATTCTATGAGTTTGTAGTTGATAGCTCCAAAGCAGATGTACCTCTGGCTAAGCTTTCTGAATCTAAGGGAACTTTTAAGTATTCCCATGTTGCAGATGGAAGCAGTCTTGAAGACGAGAAGACCGAGCAGTTTGATTTGACGATTTCACAGAATAAGTAATGCACTCAGACGATATCTAGATTGAGCATAATGAACTTTGTCAAAAAAGTGTCGCCAATAAAGGACATTGTCAATCTAGAGAGCTTTGGTGTTGGAGGGACTTTCTTGAAACAGCGTAGACTACTTTTTATGCTTGTACTTACACTTGTGCTTTCTACCAGCATTGTGTTTACGGCTTGCACTCCTAACATCGGCGGACCATCTCCTGAAGAGATTGCTGCTCAAAAGGAAGCAGAAGAGAAGAAGGCGGCGCGCGCTCCGTTTGTGGGCGTTTGGGAAGCAAAGTCTATTAGTGATCCTAGCCAGGGAGATATCCCCGAGAGTGTTTACCCAACGGCAGTAGAATCCATGAAGTCAATTTATGGTTATGACTTTGCTGATGACGGCACGGGCAATTTTATCCGTTTTGGTGCTCAGAAGCCCTTTACCTGGTCTGTTGATGCCGACGGAAAACTCACTATCACCCTTGCAGGTAATGCTGGAAGTTACACGGCAACTGTTGATTCCTCAGGCCAGATGACCGTTGAGGGCTCTGACGGTTCCAAGGCAGTCCTGAAGCAAGTTACTAAAACATCTGGTGATTATTCCAGCTTTAAGTACAAGCCTTTTGACGCAATGGCAGACAAGGGTACCATTGCATATAACTTCTCTTCTACTAAGGGCGAATACAAGATGCGTTTTAAGCTAAAGACCGAGGTGGACAAGGTACTTATCGATAATGACGATCTTTATGTCAGGTATGTTGGTATTGCTAAATCCCCAGATGGTTACTCTGAAGGCTACGTCTTTGAGATTATCAATAGATCTGAAAACTGGGTGGATTGCACCTTTAAGTTAGATAATTCTGAGAATTCTGTATGGGCTTACGACTCTAACTATCTTGAGCGTGGCGAGAGGGTCTTTGCATTTGTAGTTAATAGTGCAAATCAGAAAAAGCCTCTTGCTGATCAGACCGAGGTAGACGCAGTTGTTGAGTATTACCACATCAAAGGCGGTAAGAGTATGGAAGACACTAAGACAGAAAACGTCGATCTGATTATCTCTCAGAAGAAGTAGGTGGACTGCCGCAATGTGCCAAGTACGTATACATAAAACATTTACGTGTTAAGCGTGGAATATGTAGACGTCACCTGTACAATGGTGACGTCTATTCTTTTACTGACCGCTCTTGTAGAGCTTAAGAAAGAAGCGTGATCTATCATGCAGAAGGCTTTGATTTCGATTGACTACACCTACGATTTTGTAGCAGATGACGGAAAGCTGACGGCAGGCAAGCCAGCTCAGGCTATTTCAGATGCTATTTATGAGGCTACAAAGTGTGCTTTTGATCGTGGCGATTATATTTTCTTTGCTATTGATGCTCACGACCCAGAGGATAACTTCCATCCAGAGACCAAGCTTTTCCCACCTCACAACATTATTGGAACAAGTGGTAGAGACCTGTTTGGCCCTCTGAATGATTTTTATCAGCAGCACAAAGACGATAGCCATGTGTTCTGGATGGACAAACGCCATTACTCGTCCTTCTCGGGAACTGATCTTGATATTCGCCTGAGGGAACGTGGCATTAACACAGTTATTCTGACTGGTGTTCTTACCGACATCTGCGTGCTTCACACAGCGGTTGACGCTTACAACCTGGGCTATCACATTGAGGTTGTCGAACCAGCAGTTGCGTCGCTGACGCCAGAGAATCATCAGTTTGCGCTTGCGCATTTCAAAAATACGCTTGGTGCAACATTGGTTGATGCAAAACTCAACGAGATTGAGACCGCATAATGACGCCAGAACAACGAGCAGTTGTAGGTAATTAAGTAGTTAAGTAAATTAGTTAAAGTACTTATTTGACCCAAGGTTAAAAACTTGGGTCTTTTTGTTCGAGGCTTTAGCCTGTTGAGCGCGAGAAGCGCGCGAAACACAAAACCACCCGCTATGCGGGTGGAGAATACTTTTTGCTTTGCAAATTAAACTCCTTCCTTCTAGCATAGCGATTGTTCAGGTCACTAATAGCCAAGAAGGAAGGAGTGGCTATGGCACATAAGGCCAATAGCCTTGCGCACACAAAATGGTTATGTAAATACCACATTGTGTTTACACCAAAGTATAGAAGGAAAGTCATTTATAACAAATACAGAGAAGACCTTCGAGAAATACTCAAGATGCTTTGCGACTGGAAAGGAGTAGAAATTCTTGAAGGTCACCTCATGCCAGATCATATACACATGCTTGTGAGTATCCCACCTAAGATAAGCGTTTCAAGTTTTATGGGTTACTTAAAAGGTAAAAGCTCACTGCTCATGTTCGACAGACATGCAAACCTTAAATATAAGTATGGTAATAGAAAGTTCTGGGCCGCAGCTACTATGTATCAACCGTAGGCCTTAATGAGGTGACAATAAGAAAATATATTCGAGAACAAGAAAACGCCGATATAGCTCAGGATAAATTAAGTTTGAAGGAATATGAAAATCCCTTCGATAAATAATCTAGTAAGATAGCCAGTTTAACTGGCTGCCGGTGTTACATTGCTATTGTGACCTGAACGAAGTGAAGGGCAAAGGACTTGAGTCCTGGGCAAGTATAATTAGGGTTATACCCTAAGAGCAAACCACCCGCTATGCAGGTGGTTATGATTTATATAATTCGTTTGATTGGAGAGAAAAACTATGAAACAAATTGACAGAGCAATATTGGATACAGACAAAGCGATTTGTAAAAGTATCAGTAGATTTGATGACTCAGAACGTGGGTTATTGAGCCAGATTATTTTGTCACAGTTACGTAATTTTGTAGAATATATTGCAAAAAAAGTATATGCTAACGGTTCAGACCTAGACCCTAATAATTATGATGTTAATGTTGAAGCGTTGAAGTATTTGCAAACAAGAGGAGACCTCCGTTTTTTATACCAATTTCATGAGCTTCTACAAAAGTCGGTGTCACATTACACTTTTGATGAAAATGGTTCTGAAAGACTAATGCTGAAGTACTATGAGTATCTCCTGAAAATAAAAATTTTTCTTAATGATACATACGGACTTCATGTTCTGGATAATATTGAAGATTTTCCATTGGATACGGATACAGAATTGTCAGAGTATCATGAGAAAATTGCAGAAAAGATTTACAGTCCAAGTCCCGGATGTTCAACAAGTACATATTCAGATAGATACTACATTCAAAAGATTAAGCCCTTCTTTGTGAACCAGCGAGTATACTACGAAGTTACATTTACTGCGGCAAATAGTAAAATGAGCAAATTTGACCGAGTAATCGCTTTTTCACGTTATGAAATACTAAGTAACTATGCGGTAAAACTTTCGATTCGTAATGATTCGATTAATGTTTTAGGAAAAGAAATGACTATTCAAGTTATCGATGGGTGGAATGTATCTATACGTCCCTGTGAATTAGATAATTTTGCAGATATTATCGGAAAACATTCTAAGATTAACGCAGGGACAAAAGAGTATTCCGAATTGATGCGGTTTTTAACAGAAACTAAAATGCCACTATCCGAGTTGGTTGTGTGCTCAGAACGGTATTATGGTTTTGTAAAAAATCAGATTACAGGTCAGGGAAGAACATCACATATCTTTGACATCATTGATCAGTGTAGGAAGTTAATCTTATCCAATAAGCCTGGATGTAATGTGCTTAAGTATCTACTGTACCACTTGAATAATAGGGTTATTAAATGGCAACGTTCGGATGTTGGCTGTTCACGGTTGTCAGAACTAAATTTAAGTTATGGATGTATTCCGTTTGATAGGATGCCGTTTTGTACATCATTGAGAAACCATAATCCACGCATATACGATTTGTTGGACTGTCTATCGGAAAAAGGAAGAGAACATGAACTATTCGCACGCCACATTCAAAATAATACAGAGATAGAAGGGAACTTGTTTACACCCAAAAAGGATATAGTAGGTTTTGATAATATCGATGAGCTGATCAATACATACAATTGCAAGTTATATCTTCCAAAACATGAACACAGAAAGCTGATGGATTTTCATGATTTTGTATATATCAAAGGATATGCTGATGATAGCGCATTCATAA
>JABZHU010000061.1:0-8179 GCA_015258705.1 Atopobium sp.
CCTATGCGTCCTGCTTTTTGTTTGTTTATGGCTTCATGTTTTTATTGCAAGAAGCGCAACGCTCGATACAGTTCTGATTCATATTCTAGGAATCTGTGCGGTGGCTGTTTTGGGATTTTGGTATGTGCAGCATGCGCATACCAGCATTATGACTGTTGGGGTAGCTTTACTTTTACTTGTAATTATCCTTATCAGGTCTTTCTTTATATACGACAGTCAAATGGCGTCAGTGAATCTTTTAGAGTCAACTTCCGTACATGATTTTGAACTCGTTGTATCAAGAGATTTAGTCTACAAAAATCATGCATGGACTGGTCAGGCGTCTGTTCTGTATCAAGGTAGTTGTATTGGATTTGTGGGCATATATGCCAAAGAACCATTCTTACGAGAAACACATCTGTGCTGCGAGGGTAGGTTTGCTCGGTATAAAGATAAGGAATTTTCAGACGAACAATTTAAGAGAGGAGTACTTGGTTCAATTCAGATAACCAAGGTAAATTCCACATCTTATGATGAGGGAGTTATTGGAGAAGTTGCTCAATTTAGAGAAAGCTGCATTTCTCAACTTCAACCAGAGGCGAGCTTTGGTCGAGCATTAGCTGCATGTGGCGTTTGTGCCTATAGGCCTAGCTTGTATAGCTTTAACATTCCTCGGATATTTATGCGCTGTGGTCTCATGCACCTTATAGCCATATCTAGTTGCCACATGGTAATTCTCTCTACCTTTATTGATGCTTTTCTTAAAAAGCTAACGCTAAAACCTCTTTTGAGAGGAGTATTAAATTTAATTCTACTCAGTAGTTACGCGCTTTTTTGTGGATTACCTGCATCTGCAATAAGGGCAATACTTCTTGTTGAACAAAAATACGTTATGCAATGTGTTGGCAGGAAACAACACACGCTATCTGCTGTTTCAACTCTGGGTCTACTTATGCTTTGTGTTGATCCACAGCTGAGCGTAAACATTGCTTTTACCTTGTCACTAGCTTGTATTTTTGGAATGAATATATACGGCGGTCTTGCTCAGTACTATGCAAAAATTGCCTTTCACGTATCTGGCTATGGAAAAGTACAGAAGGTTCTGAGAAAACCGTTTTCTCATGTACGTAACACTATGTGTGCAACAACAGTCGCTCAGCTCTCATGTCTTCCAATTTCATGTATGTACTTTGGCCACTTTTCGTTACTTGCACCTCTTTCAAGCGCGTTAATTACAAGCTTGTTTTCTCTTTTGAGCCTATTTGGAATTGGAGTAATAGTTTTTAGTGGCTTCAAGCCAGTTCAAGAAATTGCTCTTTTTCTAGAGGATTCTCTTGGTCAGTTTATAGAGACCCTCGCTTCTTTTTTATCTGAAAGATCTTTTGCAAGTGTGTCGTTAACTGATATGAGTTGGATAGTTTCATTGCTTGTGTTTGTAGCAATGGTGGCTCTTTACGCGTTTTGGCCAAAAGGGAAAAGAGTAGTTTTATCTGGCATTTGTTTGATGGTGTTTATGCTTATTTTGGGTTTAAGTATCTACTGGAAGTTTTTCTCGCCAACAAGGATTTGTGTGATGGATATTGGTCAAGGAGATGCCATATTGCTGAGTGATGGCGCGCACTCCCTGCTTGTAGATACAAGCGTGGGAGATGTAGTTAACGATGCCTTGGAGCGACAACACATTTCATATCTTGATGCAATTTTGCTTACACATCTTGATGAGGACCATGCCGGCGGCGTGAGGTATATGGTTGGTTCGGTAAAGACAGGACGGGTATTAGTTGGAGAAGGAATAACAAAACAAGAAAAGCCTGAGTTACAAAAAGCCATTCATAGGATTTCTGGTAGTGATTCTTATGAAGTTTTATATGGTGATGAGTTTGATGTTGGTCGCTTTCATGTCCGGGTAGTGTGGCCACATAGGGGATATAAAGCTAAAGAAGCTAATAATGCATCGGTTGAGCTGTATGTGACGTATAACGATGGGCAAAATACTTTAACTACGCTTTTAACGGGAGATGCTGAAAGAGATCAAACTAAAGAGACGGTGGATTCAGGCGATGTAGGCGATATCGATTTCTTAAAAGTTGGACATCATGGAGCAGCAAAGTCACTCTATCCAGAAACTGCTCGTGCGCTAAAACCCGAGGTAGCAATTGCAAGTGCTGGAAAGAATAATCGATATGGTCATCCTAAACAGGAAGCGGTGGATATCTTAGAGGGTGTTGGCGCAAGGTTTTATTGCACAAAAGATTATGGAGACGTCACCGTATTTCCCGGAGAACATGGACCTAGGGTAAGTGTGCAACATGCTAAAGTAGATACAGATTTAGAGGAGGAAAAAGATGGCGGAGCAGGCTAAGCTACTAGCTGCATATTTGGCTGTTGGCCCTGACGAGATGAAGCGTGCGAGGGCTATAGACAAACTTAAAAGCCGTCTTAACCAGAGTTTTATTACGTTTAATCTTGATGAGATTTCTGTAAGTGCTGAGCTGACTCCAGAATCTGTTCTATCATCCGCTCAAACACTTCCTATGGGTGATTCTAGACGAATTGTTGTCATTGATGATGCAGGTAAATTGCCTAAGTCTGTGTCAGAGGCTCTTGTTGAGTATCTAAAGAACCCCAATCCAACTACCACGCTGATGCTTTCTGCAAAGACGCTTGCAAAAACAACAAGGCTCCACAAAGCAGTTGACGCTTTAGGTAAGCTCGCAGTTATTAATTGCGGTGCAATGACCAGAAGTGAATTGCCTAAATATATAGGAGATATTGGAAGAAAGTATGGGCTACAAATTCCAGCAAATGTGGCCAACGAGCTTGTAAGTCGTGTTGGCGATAATACCACCATGCTCGATTCTCAAGTTAAATCTCTAGCAGCTCTGCTGGGTCGTCCTGGTGCAATTGACGTTCAGTTTGTAGAAACTCATGTTGCACGAGTGGTTGAGGTTAAGCCGTGGGATTTTCTCGACAGCTTATCAGCGAGAAATGCTCAAAAGGCTTTGGAGCTTTACAGTCAGATGGATGAATCGGGAGCTATTGGAAATCTGTCACTTATGACTGGACGCGTAAGAGAGCTTATTTGCGCCAGGTCTATGGTTAAGCGAGGTACAGAGCGGGAAATTGCTCCAGTTTTGGGCAAGCAGGACTGGCAAGTAAGAAATTATGCACGATGGGCGCGTCAATTTGCAGATGGCGAGCTTGAACATATTCTGGGCCTCTGTGCAGATGCAGAACGTGGTCTTAAGAGTGGAGAAGATAAAACAACCACAATGACCAAGCTTATCTTTGCTCTGTGCGGCGTCGCAAATGTGTAGATTCAAAGAATTCAGGTAAGAAAAAACGGACTCCAAGGAGTCCGTTTTAAAAAGTTTAAAAGTAGATAAGAACTACTTAAGGGTGTTAACAAGCTTCTGAACGCCGCTCTTACGCTGAGCAGCCTGATTCTTGTGTACGATGCCCTTAGAAGCAGCCTTGTCAAGAAGACGGGATGCCTTATTAGCTGCAACCTGTGCGTCCTCAAGCTGACCTGCCTCAACAGCAGTGCGAACTGCCTTAATAGCAGTCTTAAGCTCGGAACGGACAGCCTTGTTGCGCTGGCGTGCCTTCTCAGCGGTGAGAATACGCTTCTTCTGAGACTTGATGTTAGCCACGTGCGGTTCCTTTCGGTGTTTACTATGTGAGGCCTCTTCGCTGAGACACGTTTGAGGCAGCTTTAGAAGTATAGCACGAAGGGGGTACTTTACGCTATTATTTTCCTTATGAATACACATGATACTTCACATATTCGCAACTTCTCTATTGTTGCGCACATCGATCACGGTAAATCTACCATCAGTGACCGCATTTTGGAGCTTACTCATACCGTTGAAGAACGCGATATGGAGTCACAGCTCTTGGACACTATGGACATTGAACGTGAGCGTGGAATTACCATTAAATCAAATGCAGTCCGCGTCATGTATGACGCAGATGACGGAGAACGCTATCAGTTCAACCTGATTGACACTCCAGGCCACGTTGACTTTACCTACGAGGTTTCAAGGTCTTTGGCTGCCTGTGAAGGTGCAGTGCTGGTTGTTGATGCAACGCAAGGCGTTGAGGCACAGACTGTCTCAAACGCCATGCTGGCCATGAACGCTAACCTGGATATTGTTCCTGCAATCAATAAGATTGACCTTCCATCTGCTCGACCTGAAGAAGTACGAGCAGAAATTGAAGATGTTCTTGCTATCCCGGCTGATGATGCAGTATGCGTCTCCGGTAAGACGGGCGAGGGTATTCACGAGCTTCTTGAGGCTTTGGTGTACTTGGTTTCTCCTCCAAAGGGAGATCCTACGGCACCTCTTAAGGCGCTTATTCTTGACTCGTACTTTGACCAGTTCAGAGGTGTTGTAGCTACAGTACGTGTTTTTGATGGCTCAATCAAAGCCGGCGATCAGCTTCTTATGATGCAGGGTTCTATGCCTTTTCTTGTTGAGGAAGTTGGTGCTAAGAGACCTCTTGAGATGGCCGTTGACCAGCTTTCTGTTGGTGAAGTTGGCTATGTAGTAACTGGCCTCAAAGATCCTGAAGCTGTTCGTGTTGGAGACACGCTTACCTATAAGCAAAATCCATGTTCAGAACCACTACCAGGTTACCGCGAGGCAAAACCAATGGTATTTACCGGTCTTTTCCCGGTTGATAACAAACAGTACGAGAATCTCCGTGACGCCCTCGATAAGCTGCACGTTAATGATCCATCTCTTACGTGGTCTCCAGAGACGTCTGTTGCTTTGGGATTTGGCTTCAGAGTAGGCTTTTTGGGCCTTCTCCACATGGAAGTTGTTAAAGAACGTCTTGAGCGTGAGTTTGATCTTGACTTGATTGCTACCAGTCCATCTGTTGACTATCACGTCTATAAGACCGATGGAACTATGATTGAGATTACCAGTCCTCAAGATCTTCCAGAGGTCACCAAGATTGACCGCATTGATGAGCCGTACCTCAAGGCAAAAATTATTGTGCCTCCCGAGTTTGTTGGCACGGTTATGCAGCTTGTTGTTGATCATCGTGGCATATCTGAGGACATGGTGTATTTGTCTGATAAGTCCGTTGAGATGATCTTTAGTATTCCTCTGGCTGAGCTTATCCTGGACTTCTTTGACCAGCTTAAGAGTAGAACTAAAGGTTATGCCTCACTTGACTATGAGTTTGATTCGTATCGCACTTCTGACCTGGTTAAGCTTGATATTTTGCTTGCTGGAGACGTTGTTGATGCGCTTTCGTTTATTGTTCACAAAGACAAAGCATATGATCTTGCTCGTGGTCTTTGCGACAGGCTAAAAGGCATCATTCCGCAGCAGCTTTTTGAGGTTCCTATTCAGGGTGCTATTGGCAATAAAATCATTTCTCGCTCTACCGTTCGCGCACGTAGAAAGGACGTCTTGGCTAAATGCTACGGCGGTGATATTTCCAGAAAGCGCAAACTGCTTGAGAAACAAAAAGAGGGTAAGAAGCGCATGAAGCAGATTGGCTCAGTCGAAGTACCACAAGAGGCATTCTTGGCTGTTCTCAAGGTTGACGACGAGTAGAAGGTATTTGTGGAGTCGCTTCAAACAATCATTTCAACCTGCGCTCCTCAAGCAGGTCTTTCTTCACATATTGTTCCTTTTGCGTCAGGAGCTTCACTCAAGGAGCGCCTGTCCGCTAATCCTGTGCTTATGGCACCTATGGCTGGCGTCAGTGATGGTGTGTATCGCACTATGGCTCGAGCTGGCGGAGCAGGTCTTGCGTACTCAGAAATGGTTTCTGTCGCAGGAATTCATTATGGTGGCGAGAAAACCTGGGAGCTTGTAGAGCCTCTTTCAACTGAGCCCGATATTGCTGTTCAGCTCTTTGGTTCAAAGCCAGATCAGTTTAAAGAAGCAGCAGCTCAGATCAGTGAGCGTTTAGGAAATAAACTTGCTCTTATCGATATTAATATGGCCTGTCCTGTTCCTAAGGTGGTCAAAAAAGGGGAGGGCTCAGCCCTTCTCGATACTCCAGAGCTTGCTGCAGATCTGGTCAAAGCTTGTCTTTCTGAGGTCGCGGTGCCTGTTACCGTGAAGATTAGACGGGGTAGACGTCAGGATGAGGAAGTGGCGCCTGAGTTTGCTCGTGCTATGGAAGCTGCGGGAGCGTCTGCTGTTGCTATTCATGGTCGCTTTGCAACCCAGATGTATCGAGGTCAGGCAGAGTGGGAGACCGTTAATAGAGTTTGCGATGCTGTTTCAATTCCTGTTATAGGCTCTGGTGACATACTCTCTGCTGAAGCAGCAGCTCATGCTCTTACAGAGACGGGTGTGGCAGCTGTAATGATTGCTCGTGGAACCTATGGTAATCCTTGGATTTTTAAGAACACTCAAGCTTTAGTTGAGGGTCAACCTGTGCTTGTTCCAACGCTTGACCAAATGCTTGCATCTTTTATGATGCATGTACGCTTACTTGACGCAGCTCACATTCATATTGCTCGCGCAAGAAGCCTTTCTACCTGGTATTTTAGGGGTATTCCAAACGCGGCCTATTGGCGTGGTAAGTCAGTAAGGTGTGTTACTGCTCAAGATTTTATTGATCTGGCGCTAGAGATTAAAGAAACCGTCAAGCAGCTTGAGGGTGAGCAGGAATCTCCTGAGTTCGATCCATCTATGAGCTAGTGGTCTGTTGTGGATTCTTGGCAGTCTAAATACAATCAAACGGCTACCTCTGCACTTTATCTGCATATTCCGTTTTGTTCTCAAAAATGCTTCTATTGCGATTTCTCTTCTTGGTCTACAAGGCAAGAAGATAGTCGCATGAATAATTACGTTAAAGCTCTAAAACAGCAGCTAGATGAAGCCGCTCAGCTTGGGTTGGTAGCTGCTACTAAAACGGGCTATATGGGAGGCGGAACTCCCAGCTTGCTCGGTCATGATGCAGCTGATCTGGCGCAGCACGTCTTGTCCCTTACACAGCCTAGTGAGTTCAGCATGGAAGCTAATCCAGACTCACTATCCGATGACCTTCTCGCTAATCTCTCTAAAGGCGGAGTAACGAGAATTTCTTTGGGAGTTCAAAGTTTTAACGATAATGAGCTTAAGAGGCTTGGCAGAATTCACTCGGCAGACCTTGCATATGACAGGGTTTCAGCTGCAAAGGCGCGTGGTTACGACGTGTCTGTTGACCTCATGTGTGCTATTCCCGAGCAAACAGAGAGCTCTTGGGAGTATTCGCTTTCAAAGTTTGTTTCGCTTGGAGTGGATCATGTGAGCGTTTATCCACTCACTATTGAAGATGGTACGGCGTTGGCTAAACAAACCCAAGATAAAGACACTCCTTGGAACGCCTATGACGTGCAGGCAGATCGAATGCAAGCTGCTTCAAAGACGCTTCAAGCGGCGGGATTTGTTCGCTACGAGGTAGCAAGTTATGCTCGCAATCAGAAGAGCTGTAAGCACAATAAGATGTACTGGACAGGGGAGTCGTACCTTGGTCTTGGTACCAGCGCTGCAAGCATGCTCACCGCGCCTGAGTACGATATGCTTGCGGAGCAAAATACTTCCTTACCTGCGCGTCCACAAGACGCTGCTCGCGCACGATTGGTGGTCCTTGGTCCTCCAAGAAAAATTGCTGAAGGTGCATCGCTCTTCTCGACAGAGTTTGATGTTGAATTTTTGACTCATAGAGAAGCTGTGGCAGAAGATTTGATGCTGCATGCTCGCCTTATGGAACCAATTTCGCCTGCGCTATTGAATGAGTCTGAACGAGTATTTGGAGCGCCATCGATGCAAAAAGTGCTTGACTCCTGTTTGCATGATGAGCTGCTAGAATGCGTCAATAACGAAGATTCTAAGGATAAAACTACGTACAGGCCTACCGAGAAGGGCTGGCTGCTTGGAAACGAGCTCTATGGACGTCTTTGGGATTTAAGATAATGTTAGAAAAATTTATTTGATGTAGTTATTATTTACTTGATGTTTCAAAATAATTGAAAAATAAGAAAAGGATTGAAGAATGGGAGAAAAAAGACCTAATTTTGATGATATTACATCTTTTGATGAGTTTATTAAGTATTACTGGTATCGTGAAGAACTTATGCAAATATGTAAGTCTTTAGGTTTGGAATATAGAGGTACAAAACAAGAGCTCAATAATATTATTGAGCAGTATTTTAAAGGTAATTTGATTAAGAAAAGACTTACAA
>JABZHU010000189.1:0-1824 GCA_015258705.1 Atopobium sp.
GTATAAGCTGGAAAAAATGCTCTCGTATGATCAAGAGCATGGCTTCTACTACATCTACACCATGCACGTGGGTGTATCTAATATTGATCGTAACCTCACAACGTTTGTTGATAGCAACGGAAATAAGACTGAAAAACAAGGTCTATTCCAAGCTCCAGAGGTAGTGGGCAATGACATTCTTGACCATAAAGAAGTGGATTCTTATACGATTTCTGCTGGTTATGATGGTGATGGTAATGTTGCGCGTCCAACTACGTATGTGACGCATATTACGTATTACTACACTCTCGCGCACACCGCATATGTCTCTGATACTGGAACTACCTTAAAACCTATTGACGCTGGTCTTCAGAATGCTCCTGCTACCATCTCTTCTTACAACTATGATCACACGGTTGACGCAGGTACAAGGCGAGTATTGGATATTGATGCCGTAACAGCTCGTCTTATGACTGAGATCCAATCGCAAGATATTACACAGCTTTTTCCTGTTAGTGCCGCTACGCACAATGGCGATATTGTTATCAGTAGGACTCCTGGATATGATACCTACGATGTTCAGTTGTTTGAGAATGGTCAATTTACTATCGATATGACTTATATGCCAGATGGCACACCTCGTGTCGTTGATGCCGACGGCAATGCTATTTATTTCTCTAATCACTTTAAGGATGTTGTTTATTCTTCATATCAAGATGACACCTTGCCTGTTGGTCAGTATCGAATTGAATATCTGCTTACCCCAACATCTGCAGATCCAGATAACTTTGATTCGTACCAGCATTTAAAAGTCAATCTTGTTATTGGAACAAGTGATACTTCTCAGCCAGCCATTACTGCAAATTGGACTCACGTATACGTGAAGCAGCCTGAGACTACGCCAGAAACACCTGAGACGCATACTCCTGAGGAGCCTCAGCAAGCTCAGAAGAAGTCACAGCTTCCTGATACTGCAGATTATTCTCAGGTTGCGCTTCAGGGCACACTTGTCTGCTCCTCTGTCTCACTGGTTTCTCTAAGCTTCTTCCTCAAGAGAAAGCTGCTAGAGAAGTAATCTAGGAATACATGACGTTACTCTTGCCTCAAGAGTGAGAGAATACTGTCTAACAAGAGGCGAGAGGTACGTTATTTATGGCTACATATCCGGTTATTCAGTTAGATTCAGCTGACGACAGTCGTCTTGATATGTATGCTCGATTGACTGATAACCAGCTTCGTAATCGTCTTGACCCAACTCGCGGCGTCATGATTTGCGAGTCACATTTTGTGATTGAGACTGCGCTATCTGCAGGTTGTAGGCCACTCTCGTTTCTTGCAAATACTTCTCATACAGATAATATTTTGCAAATTGTCGAGAAGTTCCACCCTTTGTCAGATGACGTTCCTATTTTCATTCTTCCAGATGAGCAGCTTACACAGCTTATTGGCTACAAAATGAATAGAGGAGCGCTCTGTGCCATGAGGAGACCTCAAGGTGCATCGCTAGAAGAGATTCTAAGCACGTCAAAGCATATTGCCGTACTAGAAGATTTAGTAGACGTTAACAACGTTGGTGCTGTCTTTAGGTCAGCTGCGGCCCTCAATGTAGATGCTGTTATCTTGACTGCTAAGTGCGCCGACAACCTCTCAAGGCGTGTCCTGCGCGTTTCTATGGGAACGGTTCTTAATGTGCCTTGGACTCGTTTGGATGAAGAGATAACTTCACTGGACCTTATTGAAAAGCTTAAAGCTCATTCTTTTACTACGTGTGCACTTGCACTCACAGATTCTGCAGTACCTCTTAATAAAGAGCTGGTAAAAGGTAAAAAAGCTGCACTATTCTTT
>JABZHU010000190.1:0-1810 GCA_015258705.1 Atopobium sp.
AGAAGGCCAGGTGGAGCTTGATCTTCCTGCTACGTTCAGACCTGGAACTACGCAGACAGAAAAGGCTATTCGGGCACAGCGGTTTTCTCGCGAGAAACCCCTCTGCAGGTAATTCGTCAGATTGGATGCCCCGTTGCTGACGACGAAGGTCGCGTATGTGCGCTGGAGTTTGAGAAGTTCTGGTTTGTGTGCGTGTACACGCCAAACTCAAAAGACCAGCTTGCGCGCCTGGATGAGCGTCTTGAGTGGGATCAGCACTATCGCGAGTTCTTGGCTAAGCTATCTGAGCAAAAACCAGTAATTACCTGCGGCGATTTTAACGTTGCACACAACGAGATTGACCTCAAGAATCCTTCGTCTAACAGGCAAAACGCAGGCTTCTCGGACGAGGAGCGCGAGAGCTTTACCAAGCTGTTGGATGCAGGCTTTACCGATACATTTAGGTATCGCCATCCCGACATGACCGGCGCTTACAGCTGGTGGAGCTACCGCTTCAACGCACGCAAAAACAACGCGGGCTGGCGCATCGACTACTTCCTGGTCTCCGATCGCATTGCTGAGCAGGTCAAAAGCGCATCCATCTTGAGCGAGGTCTACGGCAGCGACCACTGCCCCGTCGAGTTGAGTATTGAGCTGTAGTCCGTGCAGGTGGCGAGAAGACCGGTCTTCTCGCCAGGGTTGCCTCAAGGTGGCGGCCGTGATTAACTAGAGTTGTCGATTGGAATTCAAAGGAGCACGTCATGCGCATTACTTGCGACGTTCATACTCACAGCCTGTACTCAAGGCACGCCTATTCAACCGTTGAGGAGAACGTTCGCGCAGCTTCTGAGCGTGGCTATGAGCTGCTTGGAATCACCGATCACTTCTCGTCCATGCTGTATGACCAGCAGACCATTAAGAATTTCCAGTTCTTTATGAACACCGCCATTTGGCCAGAAACCTGGTACGGCGTCAGGCTGCTTCACGGCGCTGAGGTTGATATTGTTGATCTTGAGGGCAACCTGTTTGCCTACGATATTACGTTTGACCAGGGCATTAATGGCGATAAACTCCGTCAGCCTCATATTCTTGGCGAGCACATCCTAGGTACCTGCGATTATGCGGTTGCTAGTATCCATAGCAAGCAATGGGCTGCCGGTGCCTCGCAGAAGCAGATTACTCAAATGTACGTGAATGCGCTGGATAATCCACATGTTTTGATTCTTGGCCACCTTGGTCGCAGTGGTTTAGATTTTGATGTTCCAGCGCTTGTCAGAGAGTGTCGCGATCGCGGTAAGCTCATCGAGATGAACGAGGCCACACACGACGAAGGCCAGCGTGAGGTTGCTATTGAGCGTTGTCGTGTGATTGCAGAGACCTGCGCTGAGCTTGGATGCAAGATTTCTTTTGGCTCAGATGCTCACATTGCAACCCGCATTGCTGATGCACATTCTGTTATTAAGCTGCTTGAAGAGGTTGACTTCCCTGAGGAGCTTATGGCTTGTCGCGATGCCCAGACGTTTTTGGACACCATCGCTGACGCTAAGATTCCAGCTTCTAAGCAGGGATACTAAGCCAGGCACGAGCACTGCAACTAAGGCGTCGCGCTGTTCGAACGGCTGCAGCTCACAACAACATTGCACAAAGAAACAAAGCCGCGTTTTCACGCGGCTTTGAACTGCCTCCCATTTCTTAGACACGAGAAATAGGAGTCAGTTCAAAACACACCTAAGTCAGATAATCTGTCAAAAAGACGTATACATGACGCTGAAAATAGCTAAAACGTGCAGATTATCTTCATTTGATGTGTAATATGGCCGCAATTGTGCAG
>JABZHU010000191.1:0-1798 GCA_015258705.1 Atopobium sp.
TCTGCAGCACAGGTAGTCACAAAATCATCAAGATTTAAACCAGTTACCGTAGAGATAGCAAAGAAAGTCCTACTATCCGCCTCTGCAGCTTTTCTGAGCGCCTCGATAGCATCTTCTGTACCAGGCATATCGCATTTGTTCGCAACCACAATCTGAGGGCGATCAGCGAGCTTTGAAGCATAGGCTTTGAGCTCCTCATTAATAGCGTGGTAGTCCTCTACAGGATCTCTACCTTCATAGCCACCAGTAACGTCAACCATGTGGACAATAAGCGCTGTACGCTCAATGTGACGTAAGAACTGATGACCAAGGCCCTTACCCTCAGAGGCACCCTCGATAAGACCAGGGACGTCTGCGCAGACAAATGACTGACCGTTTTGAGCACGAACAACGCCCAAGTTTGGAACAAGGGTGGTAAAAGGATAGTCAGCAATCTTTGGACGAGCAGCACTGATACGTGCAATAAGAGAGCTCTTACCAACAGAAGGCATGCCCACCAAGGCCACATCTGCCATGAGCTTCATCTCTAGCTCAATCCAGTGCTCTTGGGCTGGCTCGCCCTTCTCAGCAAATGCTGGTGCGCGCCTCACTGAGGTGACAAAGTGAATGTTACCGCGGCCACCATTGCCACCAGGAGCAACAACTACCTGCTCACCTGGAGAAGTAAGATCGGCGATCTCGTAGAGTGGCTCTTGCGTTTCTGGATCAAGCTCGCGCACAACGGTTCCCAGAGGCACCTTGAGCAGCAAATCCTGTCCGTCAGAGCCATGACGGCGAGCACCCTTACCGTGAGTACCACGCTCGGCCTTAAAGTGATGCTTGTAGCGGTAATCAATCAGGGACGAGAGCTGTGCATCTGCGACAATGACAACATTGCCGCCGTGACCGCCATCGCCACCGTCAGGACCGCCTTTTGGAACATATGCTTCTCGACGGAAAGACATGCAGCCTGCGCCGCCGTCTCCACCTTTAACGTTGATATGACAAAGATCAGTGAAAGTTTCCACGTGTCCTCCTTCTAATACCTTAATGTTACGGCATTTACCAGCGAAGCATAGTGAAAACGCGAGAAGTTCTTATGAGAACACGAGGATAACAACAATTACTGCAACACCAAAAATCATCAAAGCAAAGTCTGATGGAGCCAAAGGATAGCGTTTAAATGCAGATGAAGCGTTCCTTAAATAAAAACCTCGCTGCTCAGCTGCAAGTGCCGAAGCATCAGCTTTTTTAACCGATCCTACCAGCAGAGGAACAATCAAAGGCATAGTGAGCTGGAGCTTCTTAATTGGATTTTTGGTATCAAACTCAACGCCACGAGCCATCTGAGCCTCCATAATATGGTTCATCTCTGAAGCAAAGACAGGCACAAAGCGCAAAACCGTTGCAATGGTAAATGCATAAGGATAAGGAACATGCGCCACTTCTACCAGCGCATTCATCAGATCTTCTACACGCATAAGCGAAAGCATAGAAAGCAGTGGCAGTGCCAGCGCGATTGTTTTGAGAGCAACGTTAAAGCCGTGCTCTAAACCACCTACCGTGATGAATAAAAAGAGCACTTGACCAGCAGGGGCAACAAGCGTCTGTACAACGCACAAGATAAGACCTAAGACTGCAAAGCCAAATACCAGCTTAAAAGTCTTCTGAGCGTTCTGCGAGATAACTCCCACAAGAATGGTGAGCGCGAGTACCGCAAGTACCTCAAGCGTTCCCTGCGCGGCAAGAGCGGCTACAAAAAGTTCAAGCGCAAACACAAGCTTGGCCACGGGATTTGCCTTATGAAGGAAGCTTGTTC
>JABZHU010000062.1:0-7610 GCA_015258705.1 Atopobium sp.
CCTTTTGCAGAAAATGACGACATAGATCAAGCGTCTGCATACCCACAGAGCCCGAAGCTCCAAGGATAGCAACACGTAAAGGCTCATGCCTTACAGCACGAGGCGCAGTGTCTTCAAAAATGCTCAAAACCTATGCTCCAAACGGCAGCGCAATAGGAAGCTTGACCTGGCTAAAGAGCACGGCAAGCTGGAAGAGAAGAAACGCCGCCATAGTTCCAAAAATCATCGAATCGGTTCTATCAAGCAGGCCACCATGGCCAGGCATAATTGAACCGGAGTCTTTAAGTCCTACGCCTCGCTTAATACGAGACTCAAAGAGGTCTCCAACAACAGAGAAGATGCCTTCTGTTACGCCAAAAAGCAGCGCAAATAGTGGATTCATATTAATTGCGCCAAACGCAGCAATCAAGAACCACACCAGCATTGATCCTAAAAGGCCACCGTAGAAGCCCTCCCAGCTCTTATTTGGAGAAATTCTTGGCGCCAGTTTATGCTTGCCAAATTTAGATCCAAACAAATACGCAAAAGAATCGTTAGCCCACACAGAGAGCATGACGGCAAGCGTAATCCAAGGAATAGAAAAACTAGGCTCTGTAGACCTTAGCAGCACCACCGTTGAAAGTGAGAGCGACGTATACAGAGGTCCAAAGGCCGTAACCGCCACGTCTGCAAGGTTTGCGCGCGGAGTAAAGACATACCAAAGACCACAAAGGATAATCAAAAGCAGGGAGAATGCCAGCGGAAAGACGTGACCAAAATACGCAATTATGGGGAAAATAAGCGAGAAAACAAGGCCAAGAGGCTCGTTTGGCATACGTCCGCCCATGCGACAAATGTGGAAGAACTCAGAGCAGCAGAGCCATGCCATGCCAGCAATCAAAACAATAGTGGCTTCTTTGCCAACAAACAGTGCAGCAAGCACAATAGCTGCATAGACTACGCCAGACAGAGTTCTGGTCAAAAGCTTTTCGGTAACGCCACGAACACGCTGGCCCATAAGGTTACCAGCAGATCGTTGCAGCTCTTTAAGTGAGCGACGAATCTCCAGCTTTTCTATCTGTCTATCAATTCCAACACTACCTGTTTCTTCAGGGTTTAGCTGAGAGTCAGTATCAATCCTGGAAGTAGGCTTTTTGGAATCGCGCGTATTATCCACCACTATTTCACTCCTCCGAATCGCCTCTCGCGACTCTGATAGTCCTTAATGGCGCGCAAAAAATCCCACTTAGAGAAGTCAGGCCAGTAAGTTTGCGTGACATACAGCTCCGAGTAAGCCAGTTGCCATAGCAAATAGTTAGAAAGCCTCAGCTCTCCTGACGTGCGAATCAATAGGTCTGGATCAGGAAGTCCTGCTGTATAGAGGTTCTTCTCAAGGTCTGCTGGAGTCACCGAGTCAGCAGACACACTGCCCTCAGCAATCTGGTTGGCGAGAAGAACAGCTGCCCTGGTTAACTCTGCGCGAGAGCCATAATTGACCGCAAGCGCAAACGTCATACCAGTGTTTTGTGCGGTCTCATCAAGTCCGCGCTGGAAGGTCTTGCGAGTCTTCTCTGGCAAAGCCTCAAGGTCACCAAAGAAACGCAGCTTTACGTTTTCTTGATGGAACAGCGGAAGCTCTTTGAGCAGCGTCTCTGCAAACAGACGCATGAGCAAGTCAACCTCACGCTGAGGGCGCTTCCAGTTTTCTGTAGAGAACGCATAAACCGACAGAACGTCCAATCCAAGGCGCACGCTTGTAGTAACAGCCTCGCGCAAAGAAAGAACACCGGCTTTGTGACCTTCAGTTCTGTCAAGTCCGCGAGCTGTAGCCCATCTGCCGTTTCCATCCATAATGATGGAAACATGAGACGGAATAGTTTCTAAATTGATATCAGAGAGACTGATATCTTCTGGTGCGTCAGAGAAATACTGGACGAGTTTGTCTGTATCAAACTGCACTTAAATCTCCATGATTTCTGAAGTCTTGGTCTTAAGAAGGGTCTCGATCTGTGCAATATAGGTATCGGTCAGCTTCTGGATACCGTTCTTCTCGCGCTTCTGATCGTCCTCAGAGAGCTCCTCATCGCGCTCAATCTTGCCATTAATGTCACGACGGACGTTACGGATAGCAACACGAGCTTCCTCAGCAATCTGAGAGCACTCTTTAGCAAGCTCACGGCGACGCTCCTCAGTTGGCATTGGGAAAGGAAGCCTGATAGCAGAGCCATCATTAGATGGAGTAATACCAAGGTCAGAAGTCTCAATGGCCTTCTCGATGCTCTTTAGAGCAGTCTTATCCCATGGCTCAACAAGCAGCATAGATGCCTCAGGAACCTTGATAGCTGCAAGCTGAGAAATTGGGGTTGGCTGACCATAGTAGTCTACCTTGATGTGATCAAGCGCATGTGGATTTGCGCGACCAGTACGAACACGACCAAAGTTATTCTTAAGTGCCTCGATGCACTTCTCCATAGACTGCTTAGCTTTATCAGAATGAACGCTCATTAGTCCTCCTCAACGACAGTAGTACCGACTTCTTCTCCGGAAATTGCCTTCATGAAAACGCCTTCAGACTGCATGTCAAATACAAGAATTGGCATCTTATTGTCTTTGCACAGCGCAATTGCTGCAGCGTCCATAACCTTAAGTTCTTTAGCGAGAACATCTTTGTAGGTGACAGTGTCAAACTTAACTGCATCTGCATGAGTAACTGGATCGCAGTCGTAAATACCATCTACCTTTGTTGCCTTCATGAGAGCCTCTGCGCCAATCTCGCAAGCGCGAAGAGCTGCAGCAGTATCGGTGGTGAAGTAAGGGTTACCGGTACCTGCAGCAAAAATGACAATACGACCCTTCTCAAGGTGCCTAATAGCACGACGGCGAATATAAGGTTCTGCAACCTGAGCCATGGAAATTGCACTCATAACACGGCAATCCATGCCATTGCGCTCAAAACAATCCTGGAGTGAGAGAGCGTTGATTACTGTTGCAAGCATGCCCATATTATCGCCCTGGGCACGATCCATGCCAGCAGCTGCCTGAGAAACGCCTCTAAAGATGTTTCCGCCGCCAACAACAATGGCAACCTGAACGCCAGACTCCCAAACAGGCTTAATTTCTTTTGCAAGCATTTCTGGAATTGAAGGGTCAATACCAAAGGATTGCTCACCCATCAATGCTTCACCAGAAAGCTTTAAAAGTACTCTTTTGTATTTAGCTGAAGACAAAGCTTCCTCGCTCTCTCCGTTTGCCATAGTAGTAATAATTTTAACAAACGACACCGTAAGTTTTGCAGGAATCGCGTTAAAAAAAGAGCCGGTTGAAGACAACCGGCTCAAAATAATTGAAGTAAAAAGTCTTACTCTTCACCAAAAGCAAAACGCACGAAGCTGACAATCTTAACCTCGTCGTCAACCTTCTTGGAGAGCAGCTTTGCGTACTCAGAAATGGTCATATCTGGGTCCTTAACAAATGCCTGCTCAGTAAGGACATACTCCTTGTAGTACTTCTCGAGACGACCATAAGCCATCTTCTCCTGAATAGCCTCAGGCTTGCCAGACTCAGCTGCCTGTGCCTTATAAATGGAGAGCTCGTGATCAACGATGTCCTGTGGAACATCCTCACGGCGAGCAGCAACTGGAGCAGCTGCAGCTACCTGCATTGCAACGTCGTGTGCAAAGTTCTTGAAGTCCTGAGACTCAGCGGTCTCTGGCTTGTTGAACTCAAAGGTAACGATGTCAGCAAGCTTGCCACCAAGGTGGATGTAGCTAGCAAGAGCGCCATTTGCAGCCTCAACACGCTGGAAACGAAGAACACGCATGTTCTCGCCGATGTTGTGGATCTTATCGGTGATTGCCTCGTCAACAGTCTCGTCGCCAAGCTTAGCAGTCTTGAGCTCCTCAACGTCAGCTGGGTTGCTCTCAACAACAACTGCAGCAAGATCGCCAGCAAAGCCGGTGAACTGTGGGTTTGTACCAACAAAGTCAGTCTCGCAGGAGAGCTCGAGGATTGCGCCAGTCTTGCCGTCTGGGCTGATGAAGGTAGCAATGGTACCCTCGTTGGTGTCGCGGCCAGCGCGCTTAACTGCCTTAGCAACGCCCATAGTACGAAGAATATCTACTGCCTTCTCAATATCGCCCTCAGCCTCGACGAGTGCCTTCTTGCACTCCATCATAGGAGAGCTGGTCATATCACGAAGCTGCTTAACAAGTGCTGCGGTAATTTCTGCCATGTTTTCCTCCCAAAAATCTACTGAATAACTAAATTATGTGACCCGTTGCTAAGAGTTACTCAGCAGCTGGGGTCTCGGACTCAGCGCCCATCTCTTCAGCAGAAATCTGCTCCTTGCCGCTACCTGCAAGAATTGCGTCTGCAGCAAGCTGGCACATAAGAGAAATGGAACGAATAGCATCGTCATTTGCAGGAATGCCGTAATCAACAACATCTGGATCAGAGTTGGTGTCAAGCAGGGAGACAACTGGAATGTGAAGACGGTTTGCCTCACGGATTGCGTTCTCTTCACGCTTGGAATCAACAACAAAGAGAGCCTGTGGAAGAGAAGTCATATCACGGACGCCACCGAGGTTAAGCTGAAGCTTCAGAAGCTCCTTGTTCTTAAGAGCCTGCTCCTTCTTAGGAAGAGTTGCCATACGGCCATCCTCTACCATTGCCTCAAGCTCCTCAAGGCGCTTGATGCGGGAACGCATGGTGACAAAGTTGGTGAGCATACCGCCAAGCCAACGCTGGTTGATGTAAGGCATGTTTGCACGAGCTGCCTCAGTAGCGATTGGCTCCTGAGCCTGCTTCTTGGTGCCGACGAAGAGAACGCGGCCACCCTTAGATGCAACATTCTTCAGGAAAGTGTAAGCAGCGTCTGCGCCAAGCATGGTCTGCTTAAGGTCAAGAATGTAAATGCCGTTGCGCTCACCAAAGATGTATGGCTTCATCTTAGGGTTCCAACGACGAGTCTGGTGACCATAGTGGCAACCAGCATCCAGAAGAGTCTGAATAGTAATCTTTGCAGCCATTTTTTACCTCCATTGGTTGTTCCTCCGTACGAGTTCAAACCTTGTTAAAACCACCCAACACCTGGCTTAGCGTTAGGCACCACGGCAAACAAGTAGTCGTACGTGCGATTTTGTGCTGTTTGGTAACAGCATATTGTGCTTCTACACAACTTTTGAAAGTATAACAGGAAAACAAGGGCTGCGTCTATAAAGAATTTAGACCATAACCTCTACAAATACTGCACAAAGACATCAAGCTTCCAAGTGCAAGATCTTCCGCAACAAAGCACGGTTTATTTTGATCTTGGATGAGCTGCCTTTGCCGCTTCTTTAAGCCTATCAACTGACAAATGCGTATACACCTGCGTAGTTGAGAGCGACTCATGGCCTAAAAGTTCCTGGACAATACGCAAGTCTGCTCCACCGCCAAGAAGCTCCGTGGCGTACGTATGCCTCATTGCATGTGGAGAAAGTGAGCCATCCAGTCCTGCAGCCACTAAATACGACGAGAAAACCTTGCGCAATGAATCTGCGCTCATGTCATTTCCTCTGACAGAAATAAAGAGAGCTGAGTGTGCACGCCCTGATTTGTCTTTTAACAAGAGCGTAGGGCGAGAAGACCTAAGGTACTTCTTAAGCCACTCAATTGCAGACTCATATAACGGAACAATTCGCTCTTTAGAACCCTTACCAAAGAGACGTACTGTTCCATTTTGTAAATCAATCTGCTCAAGCTTGAGCGTTGCTACCTCTGAAATACGAGCACCTGTTGCATACAAGAACTCAAGAAATGCTCTATCCCTCAGACCTACTGCTGTTGAGGTATCACATGATTCCAAAAGCCTATTTACATCAGAGTCAGTCATGGTATGTGGAAGATTACGTGGCGCTCGAGGATTACTAAGTGCAAGAGCAGGATCTGTAGCAATCAGTTTTTCTCGCTGCATCCACTTGTAGAAACCACGTAAGGCAGACAAGTGCCTATTAAGCGTTTTAGCTGAATATTGAGCTTGTTTGAGGTAAGCCAAATACAAGCGAAGGTTTCTGTGATCAACCTTAGTAACCTCAACGCCTTCCCTACTGCACCACTGCTCAAATGCTAAAAGATCTGTTTGATATGACCTTAAAGTATTCTCAGAAAGATTCCTCACCTTGCTTAAATACTCAATAAATTGTTCAACGTGACTTATCTGCACTTTAGAAACGCCCACATTAATCACGCTTTACACAATCAAAGAGTTCGTGGCGAGAGGCAAGATACTCATCAAAATCTTTATGAGCGCGCTCCGCCATCTTCTGACGGCGCTCGTCTTTTCTTTTAATGTGCTCGTCCAGTGGCTCAAAAATTCCAAAGTTAACATGCATGGGCTGGTAATCTTTGGTGTTTGGGTTTGTTGCATATCCCACAAGAGAGCCAAACGAGGTTGTTAAAGGAAGCTTGACTTCCTCTTTGCCCAACAGTCGCGCATACATGTTGAGTGCTGCAAGCAAGCCTGAGGCAATCGCCTCAACATAGCCTTCGGTACCTGTAATTTGACCTGCAAGAATAGTAGAAGTGCCTGGAATTCCAAATGACCTATCAAGTGCATGAGGAGAATCAACAAAAGAGTTTCTGTGCATGACACCATAGCGGACAAACTCAGCATTCTCCAAGCCTGGAATAAGGGTAAATACGCGCTTTTGCTCTCCCCAGGTAAGGTTTGTTTGAAAACCAACCAGGTTAAATGCTGTTTTAGCTGTATTTTCTGCACGAAGCTGGACTGCCGCCCAGGGACGTTTACCTGTTCTGGGATCAATAAGTCCTACAGGTTTTAGCGCTCCAAACCTAATGGAATCATGTCCTGTTCTTGCCACTTCCTCAATAGGCTGACATGCCTGGAATAAATCGGATTGCTCAAAATCGTGACCAATAACACGCTTAGCTGCGAGTAACTCCTCTACAAACGTGTCGTATTCCTCTTTATTCATAGGGCAATTAAGGTAATCGCCAATTCCCAGATCCTCATAACGAGACTGGGAAAATGCAATTGAGCGGTCGATTGACTCTTCAGACACAATAGGTGCCGCCGCATCAAAAAACGACATTCTGTCAGTTCCCACACGCTTAGAAATAGCCTGGTATAAGCTATCGGAACACAGAGGACCTGCAGCGATAACTGTTGGCTCATCAGTAAGCTCTGTAACCTCTGCATGAGTCACAGAGATGTTGGGGTGATTTTTAATCTGCTCAGTTACAGCTTTTGAAAACTCTTCCCTATTTACCGCAAGTGCGCCACCTGCAGGAACAGAGTTTTCTTCTGCTATACGAAGCAGAAAACTATCCATCTTCTTAAGCTCAGACTTTAAAATTCCAGCTGCAGAGTCTTCTTTAGTAGATTTCAAAGAGTTGGAACATACCAGTTCAGCAAACATGTCTGTGTGATGTGCTGGAGAAGACACAACAGGACGCTGCTCAATGAGCTCTACATAAATACCACGAGAAGCAAGCTGTAAGGCACATTCACTTCCAGCTAAACCTGCGCCTACTACCGTAACTTTTTGCGTCATTTTTCACCTATCACACACTACGAGTCCAAATAAAAGTCTTTAGAAGGAGTATACCTTCCATCCGGTAATCTTTTTACC
>JABZHU010000063.1:0-7577 GCA_015258705.1 Atopobium sp.
GTGGATATGACTTCAAATAATCAAACTCTGGGCAATAATGAACTAGGTGCCTGGAGGATTTTCTCGCTATTTATGCTGCTGCTTCAAAAGGGACCTCTACCCTCGGCAGAAATATATACGGCAATTTACTCAGATTTATCTAACGATTCTGCTTTAAGAACTTTTTCAAGAGATCGCTCTGTTTTGAAACAGCTTGGATTTGCAATTACAGAGGTAAAAACGGGAAAAGAAAAGTCATTCTATCTTTTGGACTCGAATTTCTTTGATTCCTCGTACGACTTAAGCCCTGAAGATGCCAATCAGCTGCTTGTAATCTGCAGTGCAATTCTCACTGATACAACTTTTGTGTACCAAGAGAAATTGAGAAACGCGCTCTCTAAAATTGTGGGTAACTTTTATTCCTCGGACTCAGGTAAGTCAGACAGCCAAAAACTCAGCACTTCTTTCCAAAGCAAAGTCTTTCCTGTTCTATACGAATCACTCAGCTCTAAACAACTGGTAAACATCACCTACACAAACTCACAGGACCTAGTTAAACAAAAACATCTGGGCGTACTGGACTTCTTTGTTTCACAGGGACTTCTATACTTTGTGGCCCAAGATTTTTCATCCGGTACTGAGAGCGCTTCCATCAAAACTTTTCGCGTTGACCGTGTTTTAGATGCCGCGATTCTTAAAAATGAGTCCTTCTCCATACCAGAAGAGTTTGATTCAAAAGACTATAAACTCCTTGATTTCCAGCTCGGATTGCAAGCAGGCACGTTTACTGCGTTTGTCCCCAAAAACATACTCGCTGCTTTTGAGCATTTCTCGCAAGGTCAGGGGGATGTTGAGCCCCTCTCTAATGGCGCTTTGTGGACCGTTGCTTACGCTCATGAAGACACCGCTTTGTCTTGGATTCTTGCTCATGGATTAATTCCAAGGTCTCCGGAGTCTCTTCTCGCAAAGTGGAAAGAGTCTTTAAGCGAGGTTGCCAATGGCTATTAAAAACACCTCTTTTGGAAGAAAAAACATATCGTCAGCTGTCTATAAGCTCATACTGCTTGCTTCTGCATTGAGGGAGTCTTTTGACGCAGTTGAGCTAAGCGCGGTTCAGTCGCGATTTAGCATCTCCTCTGAAGAGGCTACTATTCTGATGGAGCTTTTGCAGCTCACGGACGAGAATGGCTATCTTCCCCTCCCCCTTACGGGAGACCAAGATACTTTGACACTCGTTGGAGAGTCTCCCTTTACTGCTCGCAGGCTTGTCTTAACGGATGAAGAAACCTTGGCACTTAAAGAGGCTTTTACCGCACTTGCTTTGCCCCAAGAAAGTGTATTTTGGAGCCTCTTGAAGCCTCCATATACAAATAGCTCTTCACCGGACGGGTCTTCGGTCTCTCTTGTCTCTAAAAGTCATACTAAAGAAGTAGACGCATTCATCACCTGCTCAAATGCAATTGCAGAATCTCAAGTCATTTCATTCGACTATCGCTCTGAGGCGTCTGTTGCAGAAGCTCGTGGTGATAGAGATGCTGCAATTAGCCAGAGAGAGGTTCTTCCCTATAAGCTGTCATACGGAGAAAATGGGTGGCTTATCGAGGGGGTTGATTTAAACCTAGAGCAGCAAAGGGTCTTTAGGGTCAATCGAATGAGCCACATTGAAACGCAGTCCGCTTCATTTGAGCACAGAAAGCTTGCGGAACGCGTGCAAGATTCTGCTATGCAAGAAAAGTCTCAGCTGGTAGAGCTTACCTTCTTTGATAAAAACGCTCTTACGCACTATTCGTGGCCGGGACTTAAAACAGTTGGAAGCCAGCGCAATGCTGTAGAAATTAAAGCAACTATCCCCTACTACGGCGGAACATGGCTGCTACAGCGGTTGCTTGCCCTTAAGGGAAAAGTAACAACCAAAGACAAGGCCGTGATGCACGCAATGCGCACTTACGCTGCGTCTTTGCTTGCTGCAGAAGAGCAGCTCTAAGCCAATCAGGTGATTGCAGCCCTGCTACGCGTCGTGTTCTTCTCGCCACTTGGCAATTTGCTCGGAGATGTCCTTTGTGCAAACACGCTGGTAGTTCTTGTTAGGCAGCGATTTTAAGAACGAGCTGCCATATCGCTTGGACACCAGTCTGGAATCGGCAAGCACCAAAACGCCCTTGTCATCAGCGCTTCTAATAAGGCGACCAGCAGCCTGCTTTGTTGCAATTACCGCCTCTGGCAGAGAATAACGCCACCACGCACGATCTTCTCGCGCTTCACGCTCTTTGACCAGCGGTTCATTAGGACTCGCAAACGGAAGCTTAGGGATTACTACGCACCTAAGCGTGTCTCCCGCAGCATCAAAGCCTTCCCAGAACGATTTAAGAGCAAACAGCGAGAGGTTCTTTTCGGCTAGGAACTTTTCACGAACACGTCGAGCAGAAGAAGAGCGCTCCTGGCAGGCAAGATTAAGGCCCTGCTCACTCAAGCGTGGCTCCAACGCTTCATAGAGGCGCTCCATATCGCGTCTGTTGGTAAAGAGCGTCAGCACTGAGCCGCCCATCTGAACATGAACGTCGTATAGCAGCTTTTCCAGAGCGTCTAGGTAACCTGGATCAGTTGGTGCAGGCATGTCTTCGGCCACAAAGACAGCCATATGATTCTCGTAGTCAAAGCTTGACTCTAAGTGCAGACTCTTGTGTTCAAAGGCGCCTCTATCCAGGCCAACAGCGTGTTCAAAATGCGAGAAATCATCTCCAACGGCAATGGTCGCCGAGGTAAACACAACGGAATGCGTCTCAGGAAGCCACTTCTCTGCCAGCTCTGCACCAATATCAAGCTTCTCAGCCACAAGAGCCTCAGAGCCAATATCACGCTTCAGTCGAGTCAACTTTGCTGAATAGACATAACTCTTGTCCGTTCCCTCGCAAATGAGCTTCAGAGACTCCAAAAGGGTGCTCAAGAACACCCCCGCCTCGCTCAAGTTGCTTGCAAGGTTTGGAGCTGATGCAATGAGTGCCTCGGTGGTTTTTCCTATACGAAGCGCTGCTTCTTCAAGAGCAGAAAGAGCAACGGAAGCGGTCTCCAAGACCTCTTTCCATTCCTCTGTCTCTCTTATCTCATCGTTAATCCAAAGCTGAAGGGAGTTATAGCCACCATCACTTTTAGCCAACGGAGCCAACTCATGCACGGTAGCCATAAGATTGCCCATTGCGGCCATGGCTCGCTGAACTGCGGCGGCAGAGCGCGTGAGAAGACCGGTGAGCAGCGTAGAATCTTCAAGATTAGCGGCGCCTACCATAGCAGCATGAATGGCTCCGGACTTAATTCCACCAAGCAGCTCAAAGCCGTTTCTCATCTCTTTGGCAGAAATTTCTACTGCCCACTGATGGCGAGCCTCAGCCTCAAAGCCATGAGCCTCGTCAATCACCCAATGTCTGATAGGTGGCAGAATTTTACCGTCAGCAGCAACGTTTCTAAGCAACAGAGAGTGATTGGTTACCACAACATCCGAAGATCCCGCACGTTTACGAGCTCCATGAACAAAGCACTCATGAGGGTAATACGGGCACTTAGAGCGCAGGCACTCCGCTGCTTTGATAGTTACCATCTCTCGTGGAACCGAGCGCCAGCGAATCCCCAACGCATCCAAATCGCCATCAGCCGATTGGCACGCGTAGGCATAAATCACCGCAATTGCGGTCAGCATGTCAGACGCAACGCTGTTGCTCGAGCGCCCCTCCTGATCAAGCAGCGTCAGTGGAAGCTCCTCAAGAGCAGCCCTGTCAACGCGATGCAGGCACGGATAGTGCTCGTATCCTTTTAAGCTGCAGAAACTCAATCCGTTTGGCAACGCTCGTGCAAGAGCCGGAAGGTCATGAGCAACTAGCTGGTCAGTCAAGGCGTTTGTCTTTGTAGCAATGCCTACGGTAACGTCATTTTTCTGCGCAAAAAGCACTTCAGGCAGCAGGTATGCAATCGACTTGCCAATACCAGTCCCCGCCTCAAGCTCTCTATGCGAAGAAGTTACCAGCGCGTTTCTGACCTCAACGGACATGCTAACCTGCTCGCTGCGTGTCTCAAATTTGTCATACATCTGCGAGACGATGCCTGGTTTAGCAAACGCTCTGTGAATCTCGTCTTTGGAAATCGGCAGCATAGCAGGCGTCTCTGGGTCGTCCGCGTCTCTTCTCGCCTTTGCTTTTATGTCGGCAACAAGCTGGCTGCGAATGTCCTTGAGCGAGAAAAACGTGCCCGAGATCTCTGCATCTGCAAGTTCGGCACCTGTTGCATCTTTCTTTGCAACACCGCGCTGAACTGCTTCTTCTTCCTTCATTTGCGACAAATACGAGAAGATTGGCCTAAACGTCCACTCCACGCCGTCGTGCATTGACGCCAGTTTGGCGAGAAGACCGCGGGGCAGATTCATAAGTCCCAAAAGCAAGATGCGCCACATGCCACAAAGAGCATCTACGTCGTCACTTGCGCGGTGCGTAACCTTCATGGTGCCAAACGCTTCAGCCATGCTCGAAAGCTTATGTGAAGAAAGTCGAGGTAGCGCTATGCGTGAGAGCGCCAGCGTATCGATCCAGGTATCGGAGACAGAAGTTCCACCGGGCACCCGTTCAATAAACGTACGGTCAAAGGTAGCGTTGTGTGCCAAAACCGGAAGACCACCAACAAATTCTGCAAGCGCAGCAACGGCTTCCTTTGCGCTTGGTGCGCCCTTAACGTCTTCATCGGTGATTGAAGTGAGAGCCGTAATCTCTTCTGGAATTGGACACCCTGGATCAATAAAAGTCTGAAAGCGCTCCACAATCTCTCTGCCACTCAATTTAGCAGCAGAAATCTCAATAAGGGAGCATTTCTTAAAGGACAGACCTGTTGTCTCGGTATCCAAAACAACAATGTCGTCCTCTAAGACATCAAACGACTCATGCCCCGCCCTCTCTGCAAGTTCTAAATACTTCTTGCAAACCGCAGAGGGGGTACCTGGAAGAATGAGTTCTTCTAGTTTTTGTGTAGCGCTTTTAGTGCTGGTCATAACCTACAAATCTACTGGCGATCCTCAAGTGCAAACTCAATAAAGCGAGTGCAGAGCTCAGGGAAATCAATGCCGCCGGTACGTGCAGAATCAGGCAGCAAAGAACGGGCAGTCATACCAGGAATGGTATTTGTCTCCAGTACCACTGGGACGCCGTCCTTCGTAACAATAAAGTCACTACGAGAAACGCCGCAGCAACCAAGTGCATTGTGAGCCTTGATAGCTAGCTCCTGAGCACGTGCATATACTGCAGGCTCAAGACGAGCTGGAATCACATGGTGCAGGGATGCTGGCTCATATTTTGTCTTAATGCTGTAGAACTCATCGCCCGTAACAATCTCAACAATTGGCAGAGCTGTTGGGTCCTCGTTGCCAATAACAGGAACGGTAATCTCCGTTCCCTCAATGCTCTCCTCGATTAAGATTCGCTCGCCCTGCTCGCCTGCAAGTTCAAGTGCAGCGGGAAGCTCTTCTCGCGAAGTAACGCGCGTAACGCCGTAGCTGGAGCCGTTGCCAGAAGGCTTTACAAACATAGGGAGTCCGAGGTCCTCAATAAGCTTGTCCACCTGCTCATCTGTAAAGACGGTACCTGCGGCAACGTCAATTCCCTTAGGAGTTGGAACGCCTGCCTGCCTATACATGAGCTTCGACAGCTCTTTTTCAGTTCCCATAGCAGACGCAAGGACGCCAGAAAACGTGTAAGGAATGTGCAGAATCTCGAGAAGACCCTGGATGCAGCCATCCTCACCAAAACGACCGTGCATAGCAACGTACACGACATCATAACCGCCCTGAGCAAGGGTAACTACAAAGTCTTTTTCTGCAACATCAAGCAGGTCAACACTGGTAAAGCCAGCTTCTTTGAGTGCTGCTGCACACTGCTTGCCAGACTCCATTGCAATCTCATGCTCGTCTGACCAGCCACCTGAAACAACTGCTACATGAAGCTTTTTTAGCTCTTCACGTGTCATTTCCGCTCCTTCAGATAAGTCTCCCATAGGGTAAACTCTAGTAAACGTATTTCTTCTAAGATACCGCAGATAGCTTAGAAGAGTTGGAGAAGGACAAAAATGCAATCAAATAATACTCTTGACGGCACAAACACCACGGCTGACGGCGCAGACATCTCCGCGCTTGATTCTCGCCCACAGAAGGCTGCCGCCAAATCTGACCTCAGAAGCCTTTCATCAGAACAAATCCTTGAACTGGTGACTTCCCTTGGCCAGCCAAAATTCCGCGCAAAGCAAATTGAGGAGTGGATCTGGTCTAAGGGCGCTACCTCTTTTGATCAGATGAGTAATCTTCCAAAAACACTGCGAGAAGAACTATCTAAGCAGGTAACGCTTGCTGGTGCTGAACAGATTGTTCGTCAGGTCTCTGAGGATGGAAGCCGTAAATACCTGCTTCGCTACCCAGATGGCACTTCTGTCGAGTGCGTCGGTATGCCAACTGGCAATAAGCTTTCAGTCTGCGCTTCTACACAGGCTGGCTGCGCCATGGGCTGTGCTTTCTGTGCAACAGGCGCTGCTGGTCTCACCCGCTCTCTTTCTGCAAGCGAGATTTATGAGCAGGTTATGCACGTTCGCGACGATTTTGACGCGCGCGTTACCAGCGTTGTTCTTATGGGACAGGGCGAGCCCTTCATGAACTACGACGCTACTCTTGCGGCTATGAGACGTCTCAACTCCCCTGACGGGGCCGGCATTGGTGCACGCCATATTACGGTTTCTACCTGCGGTGTTATACCTATGATTAAGCGTTTTGCCTCTGAACCAGAGCAATTTACGCTTGCTGTTTCGCTTCACTCTGCGGTGCAAAAGACACGAGACGCCCTCATGCCAGGAGTTCGTAAATACTCACTGATTCACCTGTACGACATTATGGGTGAGTATGTCGATAAGACCGGTCGTCGTCCAACGTATGAATATGCGCTGATTAAGGGTGTTAATGATTCCGACAATGAGCTTGGAGCTTTGAGAGACTTCTGTCGAGGAACGCTTTGCCACGTTAACATCATTCAGCTTAACGAGATTGAGGGTTCTAAGTTCCATCCAACATCCCCTGCCCGCGCACAGGAGTTTGTAAACAGCCTCAACTCTGTTGGCGTTGAAGCAACCATCCGTCTTTCTCGTGGATCTGACATTGATGCAGCTTGCGGACAGCTTTTCCAGAAGAGAAACACACGTTAAACGCGACATACCCTACACATTACCTGTAAAGAAGGGACCCTCTCGAGTCCCTTCTTCTTTAGTTCATATGTAGAACATTTGTTCTAATTAATTGCTTTTAACCATTCTTTTTCTACTCTCGCTTGATGAGAGAGAATGTTTTTTGAAGTTTTTCTGTCAACACCACCTGAATAATCGTCGAGAATTGCATCAAGCGCCCTTCTCGACCTTCTCATTGCGTGGAGAAAACTTCTTTGCGCTTCTTTAGTCAACAAGGTATGCTTAGCGAGAAAAGCTATTCCAAGCAGTGAAACTGTAGATATAATTGCAAACTTTATCTTCATTATGCTTCTTTACCGTTTGACAGTTTTACTATGAGCAAATGAAAGCACATAGCAGTCTAG
>JABZHU010000192.1:0-1752 GCA_015258705.1 Atopobium sp.
AGCTGGATAACAAGCGTAGCTTCAGGCTCAGAAGAAGCTTTAGCGAGAGTCTCAGGAACTGAAGGTTCAGCCGAAGACTCCTCGCATGCATCAAAACTGCAATTTGATGCAATATTCTGTGATGTTTCTGAGTTCATGAAGCTCCCTGGAAAGACTTTTGGCGCAACAAAGTGATTGTATCGTAGGCTCAAAAAAAGCGCACGCTACGCGACAACAAACGCCAGCACTACAGCGTTGCAAGAACACTACAGCGTTGCAGGACCGCTACAGCGTTGTAAGACCAAAGCACGCGGCAGTCCAGAGCAGAAGCACAACCCAGTCTACAAGCTGCATTTTTGCGGAGATACGCGTACGTTTTGCGGCGCCAAGACAGCGATCTGTCATAGTTTGTGCCATCTGATCGGCTCGTTGAAAGAGCGATACGGTGAGCGGCACCAGAAGCGTAAACCACTTTTTGATTCGCTCAACAATACTGCCTGATTCAAAATTAAACCCGCGTGCCCGTTGAGCTGCTCTAATTCTGTCGAGCTCTTCGAGGGTAAGAGGAATTGCTCGCAGCGCAATTGAGAGCGCAATACTCAGGCCGTCAACGTCAACACGAATAAGGCGCAGAGGCATCAACAGTACAGAAAAGCCGTCAGCAAGCTGCGTGGGTGTAGTTGTTGACGCTACCGATAAAACCAGTGCTAGAGCAAGCAATACGCGAGCAATAGCTACAGTGCTCCTGTAAAAGCCTGCCACAGAAAGTCCAACTGATCCAGAGAAAATGATATCGGGGTGTCCAATAAACACCAGCGTATTGGCCACAAATGAGAGGAGCAAAACAAAAGCTGCAGGCTTTGCCACGCGCAAAAACTCCAAAATACTTACACGAGCGCTCCAAAGAAGGCTCACACAAATCAAAGCAAATGTAGCAAATGCAAGTGGCTGCTGTATACAGAAAAGAGCAACAATTCCCACAAGGGTGGCAACGATTTTTGTCTGCGCTGTCAACGAGGCAAGCGAGATACGCTTAAGCAGAGCACAGGGGTACTTAGACATAGCAAGCCTCCAAAAGCTCATGCAACACGCTTACAAACAGCGGGCAGTCAAGCTGCGCAGCCTCGTATAGCTCTGGGGTTGTCTGTGCTTCTTGTACATCGACGTCTGCAACAACACGGCCCTTCTCGAGAAACACTACTCTATCGGCAAAAGGAAGCCATTCGCTTACGTCGTGCGTGATTGCAAGAACAGCCTTGCCCTCGTTTGCAAGCTCACGAGCAAGATGCAGCACCTGCGAGCGCGCCTTGCCATCAAGCCCAGACGTTGCCTCGTCAAACACAACCGCGTACGTTGCGCAGGCCAGCGTTCCCGCAAGAGCCGCACGGCGAGCCTGACCACCAGAAAGCGTCAACGGAGACGCGTCCAGGACCTGCTGGTCCAAACCAACACGTTCTGCCGCATACGCAACAAGCGCCTCAACATCATCTGGCGAGAAACCCTTGTTAGTTGGACCAAACGCAATATCTTCAGCAACAGTTTGGGCAAAAAGCTGATCCTGGGGACGCTGGAAACACATGCCGACATCTCCAGGACTTACCAGTCGTGCATCAATTGTTGCATGACCAGTATCAGCCTCTATGAGGCCAGCAGCTATTCGGGCACAGGTTGTTTTTCCAGAACCAGAAGCGCCCACCAAAACGGTAAGCTCCCCCGTGGAAGAAAGCGTTACGTCATGCAAAACTGGCTTGTCAAACGCATGAGATACGCCAC
>JABZHU010000193.1:0-1750 GCA_015258705.1 Atopobium sp.
ATGGAGTCTATGGGCTTTAGGCCAAGCTTTGCAGGTAGATCGCTGAGGTCAGGCTCGTATCAATCGGTGGGACTTTGCCTGTACGACATTCGCGAGTTTGGTAACTTAGCCACGCTCGATGGCATTGTTTCTGCAGCTCGTGAGCACGAATATGCAATTACGATGATTGAGAAAGGCTCCGACGACGGCTTGTGCCTGCAGGACATTTCTCATCGTATGTCCAATCTTCCCGTTGACGGCATGATTATCAGCATGAGCCTCATGGCATCAGACTTTGAATCATTTGTGCCGCAGCCAGGCCTTGGAACAGTCCTTCTTACCATGCACGAGCATCCTTATTGCACAACCGTTGACTCAGATCAGTATGGTTGTTCAAAGCTTGTTATTGACCACCTCTATGAGCTTGGTCACCGCAAAATTCGCTTTGTAGCAGGTCCTTCATACTCAATTGACTCGCAATTTCGCGAGAAGGGCTGGCGAGATGCCATGTCTGAGTATGGTCTGGAAATTGTTGAGCCACTTGCTGGCGATTGGACCGCCAATAGTGGCTATGAAATTGGTAAAAAACTGCGAGAAACTCGTGATTTTACTGCGGTGTATGCGGCAAATGACCAGATGGCGCTTGGTGTCATTGCTGCATTTGAAGAGGTAGGGCTCAGTGTGCCAGATGATGTCAGCATTGTTGGTGTTGACGACTCTCTTGAAGACTATCTACCAAACTTCTCGTTGACAACCGTTCGCTTTAACCTGCTAGAGCGCGGTCGTGTGGCACTTGAGCATGCAATACGTGCATCTGAGGCGGGGTATGAGCCTGAAGCAATTAGAATTGCTCCAAAGCTTATTGTTCGTACCACCACAGCGGCACCACAGAAGTAGAGAAGTCTCTTAAAAAGTCGGGTTTCTCGTCATAATCAGCTATACTGTTCAGGCAATAGTTGATTAGAGGAGTTGTATGTCTGAGTCACCAAATAAAGAGTTAGGCTGGTCAGTTCAGGTTTCCTTGGATACGCATGAGATTCGTGCTGGAGAGACTGTAACTGCTACTCCTAAGATTATTGGTGCAGACCCTGAGGGCTTTAAATTCCACTATGTGTGGAGTTTGAACGACCGTTGGGATGAGGGTTTTTGGGATACCACGGAGCATCAATTTGGTGATTCAATTCCTAATACGTCGTGGACATATACCTTCCCGGAGCCTGGTCGCTATCATCTCTACATTGATGCATTTGACACACACAACAACCCTCAGACAGTTACTGCCTGGGTAGTTGTTGCTGGCGATGACGATTTTATGCGTCCACCGCTTCCATCTGAAGACGCAGAGACCGTTGTTGCGGTAAACGGCGTTTCAGAGATCTTTAACATTGCCTCTGAGCAGTTCAATTCGCTGAAAGAGTACTTTATTGCCTTTGCACGCGGCGAGGTTGCTTTTAAGGAGTTCAAGGCTCTTGATGACATCTCGTTTGAAGTAAAGCGTGGCGAGGCTTTTGGCCTGGTGGACACCAACGGCTCTGGCAAGTCTACTATGCTCAAAATCATTGCGGGCGTACTTGAGCCTTCTAAGGGAACTTGTGAGGTCAAGGGTACTATTGCGCCTCTTATTGAGCTTGGTGCTGGCTTTGACATGGAACTGACTGCTAAAGAGAACATCTACCTCAATGGCGCTCTTCTTGGTTACAAGAAGGAGTTTATTGACTCACACTTTGACCAGATTGTAGAGTTTGCTGAGCTTGAGGGCTTTATGGACATG
>JABZHU010000194.1:0-1749 GCA_015258705.1 Atopobium sp.
CCCCTCCATGGAGCCTGATTTTCTCGCCATGTCTGAATGATTTGCCGGAAAAGTGTACCAAGTCTGAGTGTTTTGCCGGTTTTTCTCGCCATGTCTGAGCAAATTTACTCAGACATGATGTACTTTTCAGGCTCGCAACCAAAGGGCAATCAAAAGATGACAGGAAGACGCTCAATCGACAAAAACACACCTCGGGAGAAGCCCCAAGGTGTGTTCGATGTGCACTATTACCTGGTCGCAGCCCATGTGACCGACGCGGTGTGCGGAGCCGCAACTGGTACGGCGCTCGTCGCGGCCGCAGCTCGCGCCCGTCGCAAAGCCCGCAGCGCGCGTCACGCTAGTCGATACGAGCGTCAACCTCAAGCCAGCCAAGCTGCTCAATGTTGCCCTTGACATGCTCGCAGGACTTGCGCCATGCCTCAATCTCGGAGTCGGAGAGCTCGGGCACAAAGACCTTCTCGACACCATTGGCGCCGATAACTGCAGGAAGTGAAGAGTAGAAGCCAGAAACGCCATACACGTCGGTGAGCAGCGTAGAGACTGGCGTGATCAGCTTGGTGTCGTGGACAATAGCCTTGATGACCTCGACAGCGCCGTTTGCAATGGAGTACTCGGTGCACTGCTTGCCGCTGTAAGTGACGTAACCGCCCATGCGTCCAGCCTGCTCAAGCTCTGGGAGGTCAAAGGTCTTGCCCGTCTGAGCTGCAACTTCGTCGAGGGTGAGGCAGCCAATGGAGACATGTGACCAGCAAGCAAACATGCCGTTGCCGTGCTCGCCGAGCATCCAAGCGTTGATGCAAGATGCTGGATAGCCGGTAGCGCCGGAAAGTGCGTGGCGGAGTCGGGCGGAGTCCAGCGTGGTACCGGAGCCGATAACCTTATTTGGATCGGCGCCGGTCAGATACTGAAGCTCAGTGGTAACAACGTCGCAGGGGTTTGCGATGTTGACCCAAACGCCATCGAAGCCAGCGTCTGCGATGCGCTTGGCAAACTTCTTTGCCTCGTCAGTGGTGACGAAGAGCTCGCCATCGCGGTTGCCTGCAGCAGCAGCTACATGACCTGCGGCGTTAACAATAATGTCACAGCCAGCAAGCTCCTCATAACGGTCATCAAGCTCATAGACACGAGCAGGGTGTGGATAAAATGGCATTGCGTCCAGCAGGTCGTTTACCTGAGCCTTGCAGAGGACCTCATTTGTGTCGCTAATGTAGAGCTCAGTTGCAAGCCCCTGGTAAAGCAGGGCATTTGCAACATGTGCGCCAACATGATTAGCGCCGATAATACCAATCTTGCTGATGAGAGCCATAGTCCACCTCTTTTGTCTCGCCAAAATACTGTGCCTGTTAGCTTAACGGTTTTCTAGGCAAACGGGAAACGATACAAAAAATGAAACATATTAGATACAACAATCCCCTCAACGTGCCATTTAAGCCCGTAAACGGTATAGTAGTAACCCAAGATTTGGAGAGGAACTATGGGATACAAGACACCAACATGCTCTATTGCGCGTAGCTGCGGAGGCTGTGAATGGCTTTCGGTCCCCTATCCTATCCAACTTAAGCGCAAACAAGCGCAGGTAGAGGAACTTCTCGCCCCGCTAGCAAGCATCAATAACGTAACTATCGAGCCCATCCGCGGAATGGACGAGCCCCTGGCGTATCGTCACAAGGCAGCAACGCCATTTGCGCCAGGTAAGGGCCGCACGGTTCGCTCTGGTTTTTACGCAAGCGGAACGCACAAAATTATTGC
>JABZHU010000195.1:0-1723 GCA_015258705.1 Atopobium sp.
CATCTTTGGCAACTTTGTACTGCTTGCCGCCAGTTGCTACGATTGCGTACATGTGTGTAACCCTTCATTGCTGATTCTTGCAACGATTAATACTATCTTTGCATTTCTGAAGATCCGAGCAAAGATCTTCGCCGCCGTGACCTGTGGCATCCGCGGGAAACTGTCGGTGTCCCATGTCCCTCGGCGAGAAACACAACTCGAAATAGTCTACTGCATATTTCAGAAAATTCCAAGACAAAACTACATGTTATAGAGGCTTCACAAGGAGTCCATTTTCTGTAACGTGTGCCTGTGAGACTCGGCACACCTTCAACGAGTCAATGCCTTGTAGGCCATCCACTCCAGCTTGAGCTGCAATTCTTTGTGCTTCATAGATCAAAACTGCAGGTCTAAGCGCCGCTCGTGGATCTTGTAGCGTATCAAGCTCAAATGAAATGCACGTATCAGATGAGCTCTCAGAGATGTTGTAACCCGCAAACGTTGTCTCCAAGTTGACCACTTTTTGCTTGTCACCGCGCATGTACGTCAGTTCTTTTTTGGCGAGAAGATCCTCAAACCCCCAACGCAACGCCTCGGACTTAAGACCCTCACCCAAAATGTCGCATCTCCAGTGAGCGGCATTCAACCATGCTTCAAGCGCTGGCAGCGACCGGTCAACATAGTTGGCAGCAAACGGAGCAAGTGCGGGAGGCGTTGCCGACAACAACCTCTCTAACGCCTCATCCGGGTCCACATATTCGGTGAGCTTCAGGTCAAAGTACTCCGCCTCAGACGAAGCGCCAACAGGAAGCGCCTGAGAGAACTGCACACCCATGCGCTTTGCAAAGCCGTTTCCCACCCTAAACGGAAGCTGAGCTCGACGAACACAACGCTCAATGGTGCCAATAAGCTCAAGGTGTCCTAAAAACGCAAGGCGATCGTCTTTTTTGTAAGCCACGCGGAGCCTAAAAATCTCTGCTCCACGTTCCGTCATAATCTCTGGCTGAATCTGTGGCCTACCAGCGCGCCAGTCCTTCTTCATGGGCTCAACCGACTCAGAAGCTACGCTCTCTACCTGCACTTCTGTCATGAGCGCACCCCCATCAAAACGTTGTCGACCTTCAAGGTCTGGCATACCGCACATCCTGTACAAGAGGTAAACGTACAGTCTGGTGTGGTGACTTCGTCCATGGCTCGACGATATTCTCGCTGTAAGTAGCCCTTGGACACGCCAGGAGATGTGTGATCCCAAGGAAGTTTTGCCTGGATATCAAAGGTTTCTGTTGCAATATCAGACAGCGAGAAACCCAGACTTTCTGCAGCTGCATTCCAAGCATCAAGGTTAAACTCACTGGTCCACGCATCAAACTTGCAACCATTTTGCCACGCCTGGTAAATCAGATCAAAGCCGTCGCGACCCATCTTTGAGAGCGCGCCTTCTACCAGCGAAGTGCCGGAGTCATGATAGGCAATTTTGAGTCCCCTATCATGGTTAGAAGACAGCAATAACTGCTGCCTACGCTGGGCTTCCTCGCGAGAAATCTGGCCAACCCACTGGAATGGCGTGTAGGACTTGGGCACAAATACGGCAACAGAAGCAGAAACCGAAACACCCTTGCCGCCAATTTCTCGGCCGATGTCCAAAATACGCTTTGCAACTGCGGGAATAGCTTGGATGTCCTCGTCAGTCTCGGTTGGAAGGCCCATCATAAAGTAGAGCTTCATGCGGCGCCAACCGTTTTCA
>JABZHU010000196.1:0-1722 GCA_015258705.1 Atopobium sp.
GCCGTAAATGTAAACCATCATGAAGATCGCGCCAACAACTGCAAAAATACCACCGACAATAGGCAGGGCATTTGCGCCAACCTTTTTCTCAAAATTCTTTCGAGCACCTATAACCTGCGTAGTCCAAATCATGGTGATCTGAACCTTAAGCAGCATCCAGAACACTTTGAGATCGGAAGGCAATTTAAGCTCAGAGCGATTGAGAACAGGGACTTGACCAGCACTTACTTGAGCTGGAATAAAGACATCTCCTGAGAGTTGCAGGTTCTGCTCAGGCACATCGGGGCGCTGAGGAGCCTGTGGAACGTTGTTTGCCATGACTAGTTCTCCTTAGGGAAGGAGGGAGGAACTGGAGCGCCTGGAGGTACTGGTACGCCAGGTACAGTTGGAGCTGCAGGTGCTGCAGGTGCTGCAGGCGCGACTGGTGCTGCAGGTGCTGCAGGTGCTGCTGGTGCTGCGGGAACTGCTGGTGCGGCAGGCGCGGCGGGAGCTGCTGGCGCGGCGGGTGCCGCAGGTGCTGCCGGAGCTGCAGGTGCCGCGGGGGCCGCAGGTGCGGCGGCTACAGGTGCGCCAGGAATGACTGGCTGAACAGCGGCGCCGTCCTTTGTGGTGGCCATATCCTGAGCAATATCGGAAGAAACGCCAGGAGCGCCGGCTTCAAGACCAAGGAAGACTTCCTCGAGCGAAGCATTGCCGCGAATCTCATCCGTTTTACCTGCGGCAAGAAGCTTGCCCTGACGAATAATTGCAATTTTATTGCAGAGTTTCTCGACAACCTCAAGAACATGTGACGAGAAGAACACGGCAGATCCACGGTCGGCAAGCTCGTGCAGCATCTTCTTCAGCTCGAAGCTTGCTGCTGGATCCAGGCCAACAAATGGCTCGTCCAAAATGATGAGCTTTGGCTCGTGGAGCAGGGCGGAAATCAGAACCAGCTTCTGCTTCATACCGTGAGAGTAGCTGCCAATAGCGTTTGCCAGGGAATCGGTGATGCCCAGGCGGTTGGCCAGCGTTGTAATGCGCTCGACGCGGTTCTCCGCAGGAACGCCGAAAATGTCACTGACGTAATTGAGGTACTTAATGCCGCTCATAAACTCGTAAATATCTGGGTTATCTGGGACGTAAGCGATGACCTGCTTTGTTCCTACAGGGTCAACCAACACATTCTTGGAATCCACAAAAATGACGCCGCCCTCAAATGGCTGAGCGCCAACGATGGACTTGATAAGCGTGGTCTTACCTGCGCCGTTGTGGCCGATAAAACCGTAGATGTCGCCAGGCATAACGTCGAGCGAAAGGTCAGAAACAGCTACCTTGGAGCCATACTTCTTGGTGAAATGTTGAACGCTCAGCACGGGAACAACCTCGCCAGGTGCCGCTGGAGCTGGGGCTGGGGCTGGGGCCGGTGCAGCAGAAGCTGCAGGCGCAGGCGCAGCAGCGGCAGCTACAGGTGCGGCTGGTGCGGCTGGTGCAGCGGGAGCCGCAGGAGCAGCAGGAGCTGCGGGTGCGGCAGGAGGTACGGGAGCGTTAGGAACAGGTGGCTGTGGGATGTTGTCGGCCATGTTAGTTTCCTTCTTCCAATTTATCTATCTTTTTCACACGAGTGTCTTGAGCTTTTGGAGATCGCTTTGCTCTTCTTAGGGCATCGCGAAGTATCCATTCTACCTGAGCGTTGGTTGAACGCATGTCGTCTTGCGCCCAGCGTTCAACCAACGCTCAGGT
>JABZHU010000197.1:0-1704 GCA_015258705.1 Atopobium sp.
GCCTGAGTTTATCCAGGCAGCAAAAGAAGTTCTTACCACCATCCAACCTGCACTTGATGCTCATCCAGAGTTCGAGAAAGCCGCATTGCTCGAGCGTCTTGTTGAGCCAGAGCGCATTGTTATGTTCCGCGTCCCCTGGATTGACGACGCTGGCAACGTTCAGGTTAATCGCGGATACCGCATCGAGTTTAACTCCGCAATTGGACCTTACAAGGGCGGCCTCCGTCTCCATCCAACAGTTAACCTTTCTATCCTGAAGTTCCTCGGCTTCGAGCAAATCTTCAAGAACTCCCTGACCACGCTTCCAATGGGCGGCGGCAAGGGCGGCTCTGACTTCGATCCAAAGGGCAAGTCCGACCGCGAGATTATGGCATTCTGCCAGTCATTCATGACCGAGCTTGCTCGTCACATTGGCCCAAACACCGACGTTCCAGCTGGTGACATTGGCACCGGCGCACGAGAGATCGGCTACATGTTTGGCCAGTACAAGCGCCTTCGCAACGAGTGGACCGGCGTCCTGACCGGCAAAGGCCTCTCCTTCGGCGGCTCCCTCGCTCGCACCGAGGCAACCGGCTACGGCGCGGTTTACTTCCTCACCCACATGCTTGCCGAGAAGAACGATTCGCTCGCAGGCAAAACGGTCTGCATCTCCGGCTCCGGAAACGTCGCTACCTACGCTGCCCAGAAGGCACAGCAACTCGGAGCAACCGTGGTGACCGTATCTGACTCCTCAGGTTATGTCTATGACCCTGAGGGTATTGACGTTGAGCTGCTGAAAGACGTCAAGGAGGTTCGTCGCGCCCGCATCAAGGAGTACGCCGACGCACATCCTTCCGCCACTTTCTTCCCAGGCGAGCGTCCTTGGAGTCAGAAGTGTGACATCGCTATGCCATGCGCAACTCAGAACGAGCTCGAGCTTGCTGACGTGCAGAAACTTGTTGCTAACGGCACTAAGTACGTCGTTGAGGGCGCTAACATGCCAACCACCCTCGAGGCAACCAATTATCTCATCGAGAACGGCGTCTTTTTCGCACCTGGCAAGGCTGCAAACGCAGGTGGCGTAGCTGTTTCCGGTCTTGAGATGTCCCAGAACGCCGAGCACCTTTCCTGGACGTTTGAAGAGGTAGACTCCAAGTTGCAGGGAATCATGGAGAGCATCTACACTGCTGCTTCAGAGGCCGCAGCAACGTATGGCCACCCCGGTAACCTGGTCTTTGGCGCAAACATCGCCGGTTTCCTCAAGGTTGCAAATGCAATGATGGCGCAGGGTGTCTGCTAGTTCGCATAACACTTGGCGAGAAACCCGGTGTTGCTGCACGTATTTGAGTTAACTACATCGTTGGCCTTAACGTAAGATTTAAAAGGACCTTGGTCTCCCAAGGTCCTTTTTTGTGCTGCCCATTGATAGTATTTTGGTCCCGTCTTGCGCTCTTGAAATGACCTAAGCTCTTGAAACAAACGCGTTTCCCTCGATGAAAAAGCGCTTCTGAGCATTAGCGTTTTTGCTAATGCCTACGCGAGGTGAACGCCCAATTGTTTCTCCTGGTAGCAGGGGAGCAAAGTCCAGCACAAGCGGCTCAACTTTTAGATCATGTCCGTAGAGCTCCTTGTCAATACCAAGTGCAGCGCACACCTTACCTGGCCCATTGGTAAGGTCGCGCAGCTTGAGCGGGTGCTTACGCGCACGTTCCGCTTGCTCTTTAC
>JABZHU010000198.1:0-1699 GCA_015258705.1 Atopobium sp.
GCCGTTGTGGGCGTGGGTGGTAGGCGCTGGCCTCGCCGTCGCGAGATTCTTGGCATTGTTTTGGCGCTTATTGGCACGTATCTCTTGGTAACAGGAGGAAATCCCGGCACGCTTAACCTGCCAACATCAGGTATTTTCTGGGGTGTTATGTGTGCGTTTGCTCAGGCAGCCCTCTCCATTTTACCCAAACCTTTGATGGAGAAGTGGGGAAGCTTTACCGTAAACGGCCTAGCATTTTTGTTCTCAGGCACGCTCATTGCTGTGTTCTATCAGCCTTGGAACCACATGCCTCAGCTGGACGCCTTTGGTGTTTTGCTGGTAGTCATTGGTGTGTTGGTGGGAACGTTCTTGGCGTACGGCCTTTACCTGCAGGGCGTTAAGGACGCAGGCTCACTTAGGGCGGTTCTTCTGGGCACTATCGAACCCGTTATGGCAACCATTACCACCGTACTGGTGCTTGGAATAACCTTTAGCGTTGCCGACCTTATCGGCTTTGCCCTCATCCTTGCGATGGTCGTGCTCACCGCCTAGCCGTGCCCGACAACAAAAACCCCGCAGGTAAACTGCGGGGTTTTAGCGTTCTCTAAAGGTTATGTGGCCAGAAGCTTAGATGAGCTCCATCTGCGTAAGAACTGCCGAGTACCAGCCGTTTGGATTTGCTGGGTTGTACTTTGCAGCGCCAGAAACAGAAAGCCTTCCGCCATAGCCAGCAGCAAGACCAGCCGTGTGATCCCAGATAGCCTCTTCCCAGCTACCCCAGCTAGCAGAACCCCAACCCCATGCGTTGTAGGGGAGGAAGTTATACCTACCCTTTGTGCTCTCAACTGCAGAAATAGCAGGCGAGAGACGCGGATCAACGCCGTAGGCCCATGCAGCCTCAGCAAAAGTTGAGCCGTAGCCAGCAAGAGGGGAACCAGCAAGATACGCATCAATTCGAGCACCCCAGCTGCTTACAAAGTTGGTCTTATCGTTTGACCAGTCAACATTTTGAGCCGAAGGAGTTGATGGGGTAGTGACCTCAGTGGTATTACCAGAAGCGTTGGTAAAGGTAGTCTCAGTAGAAGCTTCTTTCAGAGCCTCTTCTGCAGCTGCTGCCTCTGCTGCTGCCTGCGCAGCCTGCTCTGCCTGCAATTGCTCTCTTGATGCAATTGCTGCATTCATAGCATCCTCAGCAGCCTTCTTCTGCTCTTCTGCCTCTGCCATCTGTGCATTTAAAGATGACTGAGTCTCAGAAAGCTCTTTGCTAAGGTCAACAAGGTGGTTGATAGCATCTGAATTTTTGTTCTGGATAATCTCAAGATACTGAACAACAGCAATCAAATCATTAAAGTTATCTGCCGACAAAAGCAGATCAATAATTCCCATGGAGCCCTGCTGCATACGATACATAGCTCTAATAGACTCTGCAGCTTTTAAGCGCTGCTCTGGGAGTTGCTGTTCAATCTCTGCAATACGAGCCTCGTTGTCTGCAATCTGCTTTTGCAGCTCAGCTACGCGCTGGTTAGCGGCATCGTAATCAGAATTGGTCTGCTCTACCTTGGCCTGGAGCTCTTCGAGAGTCTCTGCCTGAGCTCTTGAGACGCCAAACAAAAAGGTATTAACAACAAGCACTGCTACAAGAAGTGCTGTCATAAGGGTAGAGCATGAAGGTAAGCGTCTATGACGCATATATTTGTTCAAATCGACCTCCGCGATTGGG
>JABZHU010000199.1:0-1699 GCA_015258705.1 Atopobium sp.
GAACTCCCACAGAGTTTCTCTTGGATGCAAACGCAATCGCAAACGCTGGTTTTGATGATGTACTCACAGCAACAGCACATATAGCTGCACTGGCTGGCTATACGTTTGATGTGCCTTTTAACGCATCAGAGTTTGTTGCGTTTCTTGTTCAGAACAACCTTGCGTTTGATGCTTTGGATACCCTTGTGTATCAGCGTGCCCTTGAGGTGGTGCGAGCAAACAACTATGACGGAATCCAGGCGCTTGGAGAGGAGCACGAGCTGGCAGTTTGTGGCGTTTCTCATGCGTTTGACAAGCCCGTTCTGCATGACGTAACTATTTCCTCTACGGGAGAGCTTGTTGTTATGGTAGGTGCTTCTGGCTCTGGAAAAACAACCTGCGCCCGCATAGCTGCTGGTCTCATAGAGGCTGATACCGGGCACGCAACAATCGATGCGCGACTGGTGCGTCCTGGAGATGTCGGTATGTGTTTTCAGCGTCCTCAGGACCAACTCTTTGCCCAAAGTGTTGCTGAAGATATTGCGTTTGGTCCAAATAACAAGGGCTTCTCGCCAGACGATGTTGAGGCGCTTGTCGCGTATGCGGCAGCACGTGTGGGGCTTGACCAGCAGGTCATGGATGCATCTCCGCTGACGCTTTCTGGTGGCCAGGCTCGTCGCGCGGCGCTTGCAGGAACCTTGGCCTGCGCAACGTACGCGGTGGTGTTTGATGAGGCAACGTCTGGACTTGATGGCGAGGCGCGCTCGCAGGTGCTGCATCTTGCTCGTGAACTGGCAAACGAAGGCAAAGCGGTTCTTGCAATCACCCATGATGTAAGCGAATGGCTTCCTTTTGCTGACAGAGTAGTGTTTCTCGAGAAGGGCCGTGTTGTCGCAGACGTCAACGTACAAGAAGCGCAGACAACCCCAGAGATATACGAGGCTGCGCGGCTTGATTGCCCGCTGTTTGTAAGCGTATTGCATGAGCTTTTGGAGGCCTGCTATGTCTAAGTGCCCCTGTGCTCTGCTTAAGCGCTTCTCGCTTGCTTCGTTGACAGCGCAGACAAAAATCGTTGCCACTTTTGTGGGTATTGTTACTCTCTTCTCAGTACAACAGCCACTCGCCTTTGCGGTGTTCGCCTTGATTTGCGTGAGCTTTTTGTGGAGTGCTCGTGTAAGCTTGCCAGAGTTTTTGCGCGTAGCAAAGCCTGCGGCGTTCGTTCTGCTTATATCATTTGTGGCCAATACGCTGGTGTTTATTGGACATCCCGATATCATTTTTTCTGGATCAGTTGGTCTTTCTGTGGCGGGTTTTTACAGAAGCACTGTGGCTATTGCCCGCGTGTTGCTTGCCTTGGCGCTGGTTTTATCAGTAGCGTCAACAACTACACCTACGCAGCTTGCTGATGGCTTTTCTGTACTGTTGCTGCCTCTGCGTCTTATTCGTGTTGACGTTGATGGTTTGAGCATTGTGCTTTCAATTGCTCTGAGGGCAATTCCGCTTACCTTAGAAGAACTCGACAGAATTAGAGCAGCTCAGAGGGCACGTGGATTCAATTTTGAATCGGGCAGTATTGTTGAGCGCATCAAAAAGTGGTTTACACTTTTGGTACCGCTGACTGTCTCGCTCTTTCAGCGCGCAGATCAGATGGCGCAAACAATGACAGATCGCTGCCTTGGCGCAGCTAAACGTACGCGTATCTCCGCAAAAATGCAGCTTG
>JABZHU010000200.1:0-1690 GCA_015258705.1 Atopobium sp.
GCAAACAGCTACGTTAGAGCCTTTTTGAGTCACCATCTGCAGGCGTTGAATATCAGAAACCTTGCCTTCAGGGTAAAAGACGGTGATGCCCATGCCAGGTACGTCTTTGAAGCCCTCAAGTGCAGCTTTGCCAGTGTCGCCAGAAGTTGCGGTCACAATCATGATGCTCTTGCCGGAGGTGGCAGCCACGCCCGCAGCACCCTTAGCGTCGACAGCGCCAGCTACGTCCGCGTCCTCGCGAGCAACACTCATCAGGCGGGGGAGCATCTGAAGCGCAACGTCTTTGAAAGCCGACGTTGGACCATGGAAGAGCTCAAGCAGCCAGTCTTCTCCGATAGCAGAAACAGGCGTGATAGCCTGGGTGTCCCACTGAGAGCCATACGCGCCCTCAATACAGCGAGTCAGCTCTTCAGCAGAGTAGTCGTCCAGCAGAGCAGAAAGCACATCGAAAGCAGTAGCTTTAAAGCCCTGAGAACAAACCTTTGCAAGATCGAGGGGTTTCTCGCCAATTGAATCTTGGATATAAAGGCCGCCGTCGGGAGCAATTCCCTGCAAAATGGCCTGTTTAGCCAAGACGGTATGGTCAGAGCTTCTTGTGCTGTGATATGCGACGGCCATGAAACCACCAATCTTTAGAACGTGTCACGTGTTGTGCGTCTCGCGTGTTGTGCGCGTGCAAATTGCGCGTCTCGCGTGTTGTGCGCGTGCAAATTTCGCGTCTCGCGTGTTGCGTTTCTATTATTTTAACAGTGAGAAGTAAATGTCGCTTGTAACATAGAATTGTTCATAGCATTATGAAGACGAGAAAAACTGTCGATTAGATTCTGTCTAGGTTTTTGGTAGTTTTTGTCTATGAGATTGTTATCAGTGCAGTCACCTTTGCGAGCGGTTGTCCTTGCTCTGCAATTAGCCTTGCAGGCAAAACGGTTTTCTCGCAAAATGACTGCTAGATTTGGAGTTATATGCAAAACGTTGCCCTACTTGGATTTGGAACGGTTGGTGCTTCAGTTGCGCGCATTCTTGATGAGCGCGTTTCTGACGTTAACCTGACGTCCGTCTTGGTTAGAGCTGGTAAAGAGCACGTTGACCCTCGGGCAACATCTGATTTTGATGCGCTCTTGTCTGACCCTGCGCTCGATACCGTTGTTGAGTGCATGGGTGGCCTCACGCCAGCCTATGAGTACATCAAAGCTGCGCTGACTGCTAAGAAAAATGTAGTCACCTCAAATAAAGCCGTGGTATCTGCTCATTTTGAGGAGTTTATGACACTTGCCGCTGAAGCGGGCGTCAACCTTAAGATCGAAGCATGCGTGTGCGGTGGTATTCCTTGGATAGCAGGAATTCAGAAAGTTCGTCGTATTGACGAGATTTCTGCGTTCTGGGGAATCATGAATGGAACCACCAACTATATTGTCTATTCCATGCTCAAAGACGGAACGGACTTTGCTGAGGTTCTGAGCAAAGCTCAGGAGCTGGGTTACGCCGAGCGAGACCCGTCAAGCGATATCGACGGCATTGATGTTCGCTCTAAGACTATGATTTCTGCATCTATCGCCTTCGACGTAATCTGCACAGACCAGATTCCTATGTCTGGTATCAGAAACTTAACTAAGCGCGATCTTGCCATGTTTGGCAGTCACGATATGACAATCAAGCTCTTTGGTCGTGGTGTTTCTGACGGTTTATCGTA
>JABZHU010000201.1:0-1672 GCA_015258705.1 Atopobium sp.
TACTCAGCATAACCAGAAATGAGCGTACTTGTTGAGTCTTCACCACTTCTGACATCCATGACAATGTCGCAGCCTGCTTGTAGGCCATCTACTGGTCCGTTAACTGATACAAATTTAACGTCTACGCCTAACTGATCTGCAATTGCAGAAGATATTTCAACGTCAATTCCCTGCAATGTTCCAGCTTCTGAGGCCACAACCATTGGAGCTGTTACTGACTGATTACGTAGACCAACGGTCAAAGTGCCAGCTGTGTGCAGTGAGGAATCAGGAATCTTCTGCTGACGGGCTTCTCGCTTCTCTTGGATTGCCTCTTGCACTGACTTGACGTGGAACCATTTATCCAGATCAATGTTGATAGGACCAATGGAGCATCCTGTTAAAACAACAGCAAGTGCTATAAGAAGTAACACCTTAAGAGAGTTTTTACCGCGCATCATCAGAACTCCTTCTTCTATTCAGGCGTCTTTTCAGCTGACCTGGTATTTGACCCCACACTCGCATACTGGAACGTTTGCTTTGCTACCGCAGCAGCTCCACTAGTAGTTCTCTCGCCTGCGAGACCCTTTGTCTCTTTGATATAACAGGCGGTATGGCTTACTTCTAGGACGAGCCATGATCGTTTGCGTGCGCACACGCAAACTTACGTGGATCCCTTTGACCTCGTCTGTCATGGACTAGAAGCTCACAGAGAACTTCGCAACCACAGACCTGAAAAGACTTATCAAGTATAGCCGTTTGCAACCATAGGTAACTCACCATACGCGAGCTAATGCGCCTACGGTTACAGAATGCACGCCTGCGGCACAAAGTACTCTTGTAGCTTCTCTAATTGATGCTCCCGTAGTTACAACATCATCTAAAAGTAAAATATTTGATTGATTAACCGGCACAGTACAAGCAATACTTCCTTTCAAATTTATCTGTCTTTGAGCGGATGAAAGCGTTCTTTGGTCCTTTGCATGAGGACGTATAAGCACGTCATACAAAGGCAAGCCTGTAAGCTGGCAAAACGATTGGGCTACAAGTTCCATATGATCAAAGCCTCTGCGCGCGTACGCTTCTGCAGTTGCTGGAATAAAGGAAACGCCATCAATTTTTGAACTATCAAAGCGAGAGGTACCGTCACGAGCTTTCCATGCTGAGGCTTCTTCAAGCGCACACAATAGAGCTGCGGCAATTACCGGCGCCAGTCGAAGCTCGTGTCCATCCTTAAGCGTCAAGATCAACCGTGCAGGAGGGCCCTTAAATCCCATGGCACAAATGACCGCTCTACTCTCCCACTGAACAGGTCGTTTCTTTTTATCTGCACACTCTGAACAAACAAGCTTCCCGTATGGAGCGCCGCAATTAGGACATGCCCACTGCTGAGAAATCCATGGCAGCTTTGCCCGACACTCATCGCAGAGGAGCTGACCGGGTTTCTCGCACACGACACAGCGTGTAGGAGCAAGCAGCTCAAGTGTTGAGTTTGCCGTTGCGGTAAGGATAGATGTAGGTTGCATTTTTACCCCCAAAATCTGGGGGCTGACAGTGAATACAGTCTAGATCAAAGGTCGCAAAATGGAAGGTATTTTAGGTAAACGGAAAAAGATAGCTTATCTAAAACTCCTACCAGTGAGATTGTATTTTGTGAGGATTCGGCTAACGGATGTTTGCCAAGGGAGCCAAA
>JABZHU010000202.1:0-1672 GCA_015258705.1 Atopobium sp.
ATCCCATACGTTGTTCTAGTAGTTGCCTCGTTGGTGCTCGGATTGGGTACTCAGTGGTACATCAAGCATGAATTTAAAAAGTATTCTTTAGTTCCCTCTGGGTTTAATGCCACTGGCGCTTCAGTTGCTCGTACCATGATGGACACTAACGGAGCAGCTAATGTTGGCATTAAGAGAATTTCTGGTGAGCTCACCGATAACTTTGATCCACGTGACAATTGCCTGCACCTCTCTGATGCAAACTTCTCTGAGGGTAGCGTAGCTTCAGTTGCTGTTTCTTGCCATGAAGCAGGTCATGCTGTTCAGACCGCTAAGCTGTTTATGCCTGCACGCGTCCGTTCTGCTCTTGTTCCTGTTGTTAATTTAGCATCCGCTGCATGGATCTATGTCTTTATTGCTGGTGTCTTGCTAAATGTTTCAGGCATGACCGTGCTAGCAATTTGGCTGTATGCATTTACCTTCTTATTCCATATAGTTACGCTTCCTGTAGAGATTGATGCTTCAAGGCGTGGATTGGCCTTTTTGAAGGCAAATGCTCCTGCGGGCTTTGACTACAATGGCGCTAAAAAGGTACTGATTGCCGCTGCTCTTACTTACGTAGCCGCTGCAATGGTTTCTGCACTCCAGCTTCTATATCTGCTTGGTTCTTCCAGAAGCAGGAACTAGTAATGGATCAGATTCAAGAGAAAGAAGATTCTGTTCTTTCGGTATCTGATGCGGTGCTCTTTGCAAAAAATGAAGTTGCCTCAATGCCATCTATGACGGTGGTTGGTGAAGTTTCTGGATTTAGGGGTCCAAACTATAAGTCTGGGCATTGTTACTTTGACGTAAAAGACCCTGTTAGTTCTATGGCAGTCATTGTTTGGTCAAAGATTTATGCTGCTAGTGGCATTACGTTGCAAGACGGCATGAAAATCCAGATGACAGGAAAGTTTGATATTTACGCTTCAAGCGGCAAACTTTCTTTTCATGCGCGTACTATTCAGATCGCTGGAGAAGGAGACCTTCGCCAAAAGGTGGCACAGCTTGCTAAAAAGCTAGAAAAAGAAGGCCTTACAGACATTTCCAGAAAGCGCTACATTCCAGAGTTTTGTACACGCATTGGTGTAGTTACTTCACTTTCTGGCAGCGTCATTGACGATGTTAAGCGTACGCTTGCGCGCAGAAACCCTCTTGTAGAGCTTGAGGTATCTGGCTGTGCTGTTCAAGGTACTCATGCACCTGCAACTATTATGAGAGCTCTCCAGGTTGCTGCAACTACACGGCCAGATGCAATCTTGCTGGTGCGTGGTGGTGGCTCATTCGAAGATCTTATGTGCTTCAATGACGAGGGAGTGGCTCGCGCTATTGCTGCATGTCCAGTTCCTGTTATCACGGGCATTGGTCATGAGCCCGATACCACCATTGCAGATATGGTTTCTGATAGAAGAACTTCAACGCCAACAGCTGCTGCAGAGTCTGTGGCTCCCGCCATTAGTGAGTTACAAACTACGTTTAACAACAGAATTTCTCGCCTTGGAAATGCTACAAGAAAGATTTTGCAGTTCTATAAAACGGGACTTGCAACTGTTGAGCAACGCTCTAACTTGGCAATGAAAAATGCTCTAGCAAGTAAACAGTACCAGTTAGAGAAGCTGTCTGATCGTCCGTGTCTAAAAGATCCTGCTTATAT
>JABZHU010000203.1:0-1664 GCA_015258705.1 Atopobium sp.
CCTCAAACGGATGAATTGTGGGAGCTTCTAATATAGAACTAGCATAATTGCTGTTAAAAGACTCAAAACCAAAAGTGCATAGGTAATTATTTTTCTTTCTCTAAATTTGACTATCCTAAAAATTTGCAAAAGGAAGATAGAGACAAAAATGCATGCACTTATCTGCTGTGAATAAGGGAATACTTCTGGATAAAAATGAATTGCCGTATTCAGTACGAGCAAAGCAGCTACGATGTAGTCTGCTTTGCTCGTATTTTCATTATTAATTAGTTTCATTTTAAATCCGTAAAAGACTGGTTGAACGTAATAGAAAAGGTTGAACCTTTACCAATTGTACTGCTCACAGCCAGCTTAAGGCCCATCTTATTACAGAGCTCATAGCAGAGATAGAGACCCATACCGGTAGATTTTGCGTACTTACGTCCATTTTGGCCGGTAAATCCCTTATCAAAAATTCGAGAAAGATCCTCTTCAGGAATACCGATGCCATTATCTTTAATGAAGAGAGTAGTTGAAGTAGTTCCTTCACGTGGCTCTGAGACAGAGGCAGAAATCCAAACGTTTTTCTCGCCAGGTGCAAGCTCTGGATTTGAATACTTTGCAGCGTTAATCAGAAGCTGTCGCAAAATAAACTCAAGCCACTTTGGGTCAGCCTTTACCACGTGAGCCAAGTCATCAAAATGCGGAGAAACGCCAGCGTCAATGAAGACACGTGCATTATTTTTAAGGGCGTCTTTGACAATAGACTGCAAATTGACGTCTCTGATAGAAAAATCTCGATCTACGGATGCACTGCGAGCATAAAAGAGCGCCTGTTCTACCAGCGATTCAATCTTAGTGAGCTGTGTTTGCACGTCATCCATAGGCAGCGATGGATTATTTTGAGCAACCAAATGAGCTGCGGCGATGGGAGTCTTAATCTCATGCACCCACATCTCAATGTACTCTCGATATTCCTTTGATCGCATATGCTCATCAGCAAGCTGGTCCATCATAGACTTTGACATGCTTGAAAGTGCGTCTTTAAAAAGCCGTTCTTCCAGCGTTGAAGGCGTATCCAGCATGGTAGGAACCAGATAGCTCTCTTTATCAGTTGCTGCTAAATTCTCAGCAAGCTGCTGGTAAAACCAACGACGATGAAAATAATCGGCTAGAAGTGCCGCCGCTCCTACTACCCACAAGACCAGGATACAGTAGGCAATAGCAAACGCGTTAAGTCCAACGCCCTTAAGCATAAAGCCAATTAATGTGCTGCTAGCTGTAAGCGCAAGAAAGAAAATAGTTCGATTTTTTAGATACTTAAAAAACGTCATGACAGCCTACTCAATAACGTAGCCAAGTCCGCGGCGTGTCATCACAAAGTCCTCAACACCAATGCTTGCAAGAGTATTTCTGAGGTGGCTAATGTTTACCGTCAACGTATTGTCGTCGACAAACTCGTCCGACTGCCACAGCTCCTCTTGAATACGCTGGCGAGAAACAACCGTTCCTGCATTTTGCATCAAAAGTGAAAGTATCCTAAGCTCGTTTTTAGTCAGCTCAACGCTCTTTTGATTTGCAGAAACTTTGCAGGAAGAAGAATCAAGTGTCACGCCTGCATGTGAAAGCTTTGTTCCTGTTGTGACATCGCTATTTGCACGCCTCAAAACCGAGGTTATGTGCAT
>JABZHU010000204.1:0-1659 GCA_015258705.1 Atopobium sp.
ATTACTGATCCAGAGAATCGTCTGGATTCTTTCCCACATGAGTTCTCTGGTGGTATGCGCCAGCGTGTTGTTATTGCAATTGCAATTGCAAACAATCCTGACATCATCATTGCAGACGAGCCAACCACCGCTCTTGACGTAACTATTCAGGCTCAGATTCTTGACGTCTTGAAGGTTGCTCAGAAAGAGACGGGCGCAGCAGTTGTTCTGATTACTCACGACCTTGGTGTTGTTGCAGGTACCGCTGATGACATTATGGTTATGTATGCAGGCCGTGGCGTAGAGCGCGCAAGTGTTGATACACTTTTTGCTGAACCTCGTCACCCTTATACCATGGGTCTTCTGGGCGCTGTTCCAAAACCTCACCTTCAGGCAGAGCACAGGCTTGTTCCTATTAAGGGTAATCCACCATCACTTGCTGCTATTCCAACTGGTTGTCCTTTTAACCCACGTTGTCCTATGGCTACCGAGGAATGCTCCAAGAAAGAGCCAGTGCTGCTTCCTGCAAATGCTGCCGAGGGTCACTTGGCATCTTGCCACCACCTTCAGGAGATTTGCGAGAAGAAGCTTACTTACGCTGAGGTATATCCAGACTTTGAGCCAATCCTTCCAAAGTGGGTTGATGTTCCTCGTAACGAGCGTCCTGTTGTACTTAAGGTTGAGAATCTTACCAAGACTTTCCCTGTTCAGGGTAAGGGCTTTATTAGGCGCAGCAAGGGCACTATGACCGCAGTTGACCGTGCAAGCTTTGAGATCCATGAGGGAGAAACCCTTGCGCTTGTTGGTGAGTCTGGTTCTGGTAAATCAACAACTCTGATGCAGATTATGGATTTGCTGAAGCCTGAGGATGGTCGTATTACGGTCCTTGGCAAAGATGTTGCTGAGCTTAAGAATGCTGCACAGCGTAGAGAGCTGCGTAAAGATCTCCAGGTTATCTTCCAGGATCCAATGAGTTCTCTGGACCCACGTATGCCTGTCTATGACGTTTTGGCTGAGCCACTTCAGGCACAGGGTTGGAACAAAGAGGATATTAATACTCGTATTGGCGAGCTTATGCGTCTGGTTGGTATCAACCCAGACTATGTTGACCGCTTCCCATCCCAGTTCTCTGGTGGTCAGCGTCAGCGTATTGCTATTGCTCGTGCTCTTGCAACAAGTCCAAAGATTCTTCTCTTGGACGAGCCAATTGCATCTCTGGACGTTTCCATTCAGGCAGGTATTATTAACCTCCTTGAGGATCTTCAGGTTCAGTTGAAGATTTCTTATCTCTTTGTTGCTCACGATCTTGCTGTTATTCGTCATATTTCTGACACGGTTGCTGTTATGCACCTGGGCAAGATTGTTGAGTACGGTGAGACTGAAGACGTCTTTACTAACCCACAAGATCCTTACACTAAGGCGCTTCTCTCGGCTATTCCAATTCCTGATCCAAAGATTGAGCGTACCCGTGAGCGCATGATTTACCAGGACGGTAAGCTGGTTCCTGCAACCCACATCTCTATCGAGTAACAAAGATTCAATAAATTTTCTGAAAACCCGCACTTAAAACTAGGTGTGGGTTTTTCTTTGTTACAAATAGTGAACGAGGTTGTTACGGGAATGTTTCTGCTATGGAGTATTTTCAGGCAATTTCGTATAGTTAAGTGAATATCTGTAGGC
>JABZHU010000064.1:0-7176 GCA_015258705.1 Atopobium sp.
GTTGTGGTCTGCTTTGACGGTTTAATAATCCATTTCATAGTTGTCTCCTTACAAGTTGGTGTAATTTGTGCTAGCTAACACGTTGTGAATAATGTAGAAGTTTTAATAAGAGAAAAACCTTTTTTTCGATGAATGGTAATGGATAGAAAAGTAGATATTTTTTCAAACAACCAGTTAAATAGGTTATATTCTAATAATTAACATAAATTATTAAATTAAAAATATTATAATTCACCGAAAGTTCGATTTTTGAAATATTCGAGTGATATAATGGAAAAGTGAGTGTGTGACAAAACCCATACGACACAATTTATTTTTTGCTGTGCTATGCATGGAACTTAAAGGTTTTCCATAAACCGTTTATACTTACACCAATACACAATGGTTGCGAGGAGTATGCATGCTTGTCTATAACACTCAGACGCATAAAAAAGAAGAGTTCAAGCCAATCGACGAGGGCAAAATCCGCATGTATGTGTGCGGTCCTACGGTTTACGATCAGATTCACATCGGAAACGCCCGCACCTTCCTCTCGTTTGACGTTATTCGCCGTTATCTGATGCACAAGGGTTATGAGGTCACCTTTGCTCAGAACCTGACTGACGTTGACGACAAGATTATTCAGCGCGCCATTGAGCAGGGAAGAACTGCTCAAGAGGTTTCTGAAGAGTTTTCTCAGGCGTTTATCGAGCAGATGCACCGCTTCAATATTCTAGATCCGGATATTCGTCCTCGCGCAACGCACGAGATTGAAGCCATGCTACAGATGATTCAATCTTTGATTGAGCAGGGTTACGCTTACGCGGTCCCTTCGGGCGACGTGTACTTCTCGGTTCGTTCTGACCACGGCTATGGCGTGCTTTCTGGCCGCGATCTTGATCAGCTTCGTGCAGGTGAGCGCGTTGAGGTTAATGACGAGAAACGCGACCCATTTGACTTTGCACTCTGGAAAGCTGCAAAGCCTGGTGAGCCTAGCTGGCCAAGCCCTTGGGGAGAAGGTCGTCCAGGTTGGCACAGTGAGTGCTGCGCCATGATTCATCGCTACCTGGGCACTCCAATTGACATTCACGGCGGTGGCTCTGACCTGGTATTCCCTCATCATGAGAACGAGACCGCGCAGGCTTCCTGCGCCTGGCACGCTCCTCTCGCCAATTATTGGATGCACACCGGAATGCTTCGCGTTGATGGCGAGAAGATGTCCAAGTCTTTGGGCAACTTCTACACACTCAAGGAAGTTTTGGACAAGTACCCTGCAGATGCAGTAAGACTTTTGATGCTTCAGACGCACTATCGTGCACCACTTGATTTCTCGTTTGAGCGCCTTGAGGGTACCGTTGGTACGCTTGAGCGCATGAAGACCTGCGTTTCAAATCTCCGCTGGGCTTTCAAGCAGTCTTCTGCTCAGCACGAACTTTCCGACGCTGATAGCACGCTTGCTGAGGCAATCAATACAGCTCAGAGCGAGTTTGACGCTCAGATGGATGATGATTTCAACACCGCAGGAGCACTCGCTGCTATTTTTGCGCTGGTAACTGCTGCAAATACGTATCTTGCAGAGGTTGGTCAGAACGTTGGTGCAAGTCCTGTTCTCCGTGCAGCAGATATGTTGTGCGAGCTCACGGGAGCTTTGGGAATTGATTTGACTCAGGCGGCGTCTACCTCTGATTTACCAGAAGAGCTTGTGGCACTTGCCGCTCAGGTAGCAGGCTATGAGGGCGCGTCAGCTGACGAGGCTGCAGAGGCTTTGCTTGCTGCTCGTCAGGAGGCTCGTTCCCAGAAGAACTGGGCAGTTGCCGATCAAATTAGAGACGGCATTGCCGAGCTTGGACTTTTGATTGAAGATACCGCCGCTGGCGCTCGACTTAAGCGTAAGGCAGACTAATTATGGCAAGAAATCAGCGTTCTACCTCTAAAAATACGCACTCCGAGGGTCCTGCTGGTCGCGGCGGCTCGGGACGTGGAGGCGCAGGTCGCGGCGGAGCTGCTGGTCGCGGCTCCAAGAAGGCTGCCGACTGGGGCGGTTATTTCGGTGCCAAGAATGGCCAGGGCTCAAAGGGCAGTCGCTCCGCACAAGGCGCACGCGCAGCTCAGGGCACTCGCGGACAGCGAGGTGCTGGCGCTGGACGTCCCGGTAACAAGAAGCCTGCAACCGATCTTATCGAGGGTCGTCGCGCAGTAGCGGAGGCGCTGACCGTTGGTATTCCTTTGAAGAATGCACTGGTACAAGCTGCAAGTGGGCAGAAGGACCAGGAGATTGAGGCTCTTGCACGTCAGCTTGAGCAGGAGGGTATTCCTGTCGAGCGTGTTGCAAAGCCCGTACTTGACTCGCTTTCAAGCCATGGCGCTCACCAGGGTGTTATTGTCCGTACGCAGCCGTTTGCCTACGCTGACCTCTCTGAAATCATCCAGCGCGCTAGTTCCGAAAACGCTCTGGTTGTGGTCTTGGATCACGTCACGGACGAGGGAAACTTTGGTGCAATTGTAAGAAGTGCCGAGGTAGTTGGCGCAGCCGGCGTTGTTATTGCAAACGCTCGCGCCGCCCGAGTTGGCGTTGGAGCATACAAGACTTCCGCAGGAGCTGTGCTTCACCTGCCAATCGCTCAGGTTTCAAATCTGCCGCGCGCTCTTGAAGAACTTAAAGCCGCAGGTTTTTGGACATGTGGCTCTACCGAGCACGCCACTCAGTCCGTGTGGGAGGCTCCTATGGGAGGTCGCCTTGCACTTGTCATGGGCTCTGAGGGTTCAGGAATTTCTCGCCTTATGCTCGAGAAGTGCGATTTTACGTGCAAACTTCCTCAGTTTGGCCAGGTAGAGTCCCTGAACGTTGCTCAGGCAACAACGGTCATGTGCTACGAGTGGCTCCGCAGGACTCAGGAAGCGTAAGCTCAGGAAGCCCAGGAAGCCCAGGAAGCCCAGGAAGCCCAGGAAGCGTAAGGTATGGCTCAGAAAAAATCGCTGCTTGTAGTCGATGGCTATAACGTCATGTTGGCAACTCCTCGCTATGAGGCGTTGCTGGATGGGCGTGGCTCTTCTGCACAAGAAACCGCTGCTGAGAGAGCCTATCACTTCAACACCGATCCGTTTTATCGCGCCCGTTTGGCGCTCATTTCTGACGTTGCCACGTTTGCACAGAGCACCTACGAGGCCGTTATTGTGTTCGACGGAAAGGGAAACGTAAACGACGAGCGCCCGGAGCGCACCCACGCTGGCGTGCAGCTGGTCTTCTCCGAGACTGGGGAGTCCGCGGATAGCGTTATTGAGCGCCTGGTCACGGACGCTCGAGAGGCTGGTCGCAAGGTATTTCTGGTCACGTCGGACAGGGACATTCGTGCCACAGCCGGCTTTGGCCCCGGCGAGGTCACGCGCATTGCAAGCGCATCACTGGTCCACGAGATTTCCCAAGCAGATAACGTTGTCGAAGAGATGCGTCGCGATCAGGTCAGCACGCGCATGACGCTTGAAGACCGCATTTCTCCAGAACAGCGCGAGAAACTCTGGAAGCTACTGGGCAAATAGGTGACCAGGTCAGCGTCTTACGTACGCGATGTGCCAACGTGCCCGACCGCACCAATGCGTCCGGCGCGCCTGGGCGCAATCAGCGCGCCTGATTTCTGCAAAGAATCTGTAAATTCTGCCTAAAAACGTTAAAGAATCTGTGGATTTGCCTGATTTCATCAAAGAATCGGTGGCTCAAATACAGATTCTTTGAACTTTTCAGGCGGCCTTTGAAGCGCGCGAGATTGCCCCTCCATGGAGCCTGATTTTCTCGCCATGTCTGAATGATTTGCCGGAAAAGCTCACCGAGTCTGAGCGATTTGCCGGTTTTTCTCGCCAAGTCTGAGCTGTTTTACACAGACATGATGCGGTTTTCAGGCTGGCCAAACTTGATGGGCAGCGCATTTGTACTAAGTTCGCGCCTACAGAAGGGAAGTGCTCCTACATGCTGCATCGACCAGTTTGTGGAGAAAAATTTCTCGAAAATTGAGACTAGACCAAAGCCAGAAAAGTCTATAGAATATCCTCTGCACTTGATGCCGCTATAGCTCAGCTGGTAGAGCAACTGACTTGTAATCAGTAGGTCCCGGGTTCGAAGCCTGGTGGCGGCACCACTTGAATTTTTAGCCAGGCATTGCCTGGCTTTTTTCGTGCGAATTTAGGGCATTCGCGACGTATCGCATATGGCTCCTATAGACAACCGTAAAAGCCCGTATGCGTCTGGCCAGAAACTCGCTTGAAGTTGTGGCGAGAAAATCGGTGGAGTTGTGGCAAGAAACCCGCTTGAAGTTGTGGCCAGAAAACCGCATGGAATAGTGGCGAGAAAATCGCTTGGAATTGTGGAAAAAATTTGATAAGATACGCCCGGTTGGGTGGATTACGTTGACAAGATTTTTATTCAATCGTAATATTTTCCCGCTTACGAGGTAATACAGAAGTTCAACAAGACTTTCTGCGTTCGTTAAACCGCAAGGTACAGCGTACTAATTACTTCAAGAGTGCTTGAAAACGGCATTTGGGGATATGGCACAGCGGCAACTGCGGCGGACTGTAAATCCGCTCCTTATTGGTTCCTTGGTTCGAGTCCAAGTATCCCCACCACGCCCGTGTAGCTCAGTAGGTAGAGCACTTCGTTGGTAACGAAGAGGTCACCGGTTCAAATCCGGTCGCGGGCTCCATTTTTCAAGCGGCATTTATGCCGGCGTAGCTCAGCTGGTTAGAGCACACGGCTCATACCCGTGACGTCACTGGTTCGAATCCAGTCGCCGGTACCAGACTCTTTACGGCGTACATGTCCTAGACATTTGCGCCGTTGAGTATAAACAGACGTTTTTTCACCACGGTCTAGCCCGAGGGTTAGTTCCAGAAGGAGGATTGGCAATGGCCAAGGAAAAGTTTGACCGCACAAAGCCACACGTAAACATCGGTACCATTGGTCACGTCGACCACGGTAAGACTACCCTTACCGCAGCAATCACCAAGGTTCTCTCTGAGACCGAGGGCTGCAAGGCAGACTATACCGCCTTCGAGAACATCGATAAGGCTCCAGAGGAGCGTCAGCGTGGTATTACCATTTCCGTTGCTCACGTTGAGTACGAGACTTGGGAGCGCCATTACGCTCACGTCGACTGCCCTGGCCACGCAGACTACATCAAGAACATGATTTCTGGTGCAGCTCAGATGGACGGCGCAATCCTCGTTATTGCTGCAACCGATGGTCCTATGGCTCAGACTCGTGAGCACATCCTTCTCGCACGTCAGGTCGGCGTTCCTTACATCGTCGTCTTCCTGAACAAGTGCGACATGGTCGACGATGACGAGCTCATCGACCTCGTCGAGATGGAGACCCGTGATCTTCTCTCCGAGTACGACTTCCCAGGCGATGACCTTCCAATCATCCGTGGTTCCGCTCTCGGCGCTCTTAACGGCGAGGAGAAGTGGGTTGAGTCCATCCGTGAGCTCATGCACACCGTTGACTCCTACATCCCAACACCAGCTCGTGACAACGAGAAGCCATTCCTGATGGCAATCGAGGACGTCATGACCATTTCTGGTCGTGGTACCGTTGCTACCGGCCGTGTTGAGCGTGGTGAGCTCAAGCTCAACGATCCAGTCGAGATCGTTGGTATTAAGCCAACTCAGAACTCTGTTGCTACCGGCATTGAGATGTTCCGTAAGACCATGGACTTCTGCGAGGCTGGCGACAACGTCGGTATTCTTCTTCGTGGTGTTAAGCGCGAGGACATCGAGCGCGGTCAGGTTCTCTGCAAGCCTGGTACCGTTACTCCACACAAGAAGTTCACCGGTGAGGTTTACGTTCTTACTAAGGAAGAGGGCGGCCGTCACACCCCATTCTTCTCTGGTTACCGTCCACAGTTCTACTTCCGTACAACTGACGTAACCGGCGACATCTACGAGCTCACCGATGCAAACGGTGGCAAGGTAGAGATGGCTATGCCTGGCGACCACATCACCGTTGGTTGCGAGCTCATTCACCCAATCGCTCTTGAGCAGGGTCTGAAGTTCGCTATCCGCGAGGGTGGCCACACCGTCGGCGATGGCCGTGTTTCCACCGTCATCGAGTAACTTCTTTTAAAGTTGCTAACTTGCCCGGCGTGCTTTTTGCGCGCCGGGTTTTTTGTCGAGAAAAAATATGTGAACGCCTAGAGTAATTAGAGAAAAGTATTGACATCTCTGGGTAGTGGGTGCTAACCTAAGCAACCGCGTCACATTTCGAGAATACATCTCGTGACCGTGTTCAGGAGGATCAATGCGTACACTCGTTACTCTCGCCTGCACTGAGTGCAAGCGTCGTAATTACACTACGGACAAGAATAAGTCCAACAACCCAGATCGTATGGAGTTGAAGAAGTACTGCCCATGGTGCCACAAGCACACGGTACATCGCGAGACCCGCTAGGCTAGGTGGGTTCGTTCTAGGCCAGTAGCTCCAATGGTAGAGCGGCGGTCTCCAAAACCGTTTGTTGAGGGTTCGAGTCCTTCCTGGCCTGCCAGATAACTTCACCGGCCTTCCCATAAGGGTTGGCCGGTTTGTATGTAGGTATAACATCCAAGGGAGCGTAGGATGGCAAATAAGGAGCGCAATAAGAGGAGCGCACGTAAGGCTCGCGCAGAAGAGCGCGCTCAGCGTGAGGCCCTTCAGGCTGAAGCTACTCCTGAAGCTTCTGCTAAGGTCACTAAGGCCGAGGCAAAGAAGCAGGAGAAGTCCATTCAGCGCAACGCTAACCCTGGCTTCTTTGGCCGCCTGGGTGCTTATTTTGCAGGCGTTCGTACAGAAATGCACCGCGTTGTGTGGCCTTCAAGCTCTGAGCTTGCTGGTTTCTCTGTAGCCGTAATTGCAACAATCATTTTCTTTGGCTTGGTAACTTGGCTGGTTGATACTGGCATTGTTGCTGGTCTCGTCGCCTTTACTGGACTGAGGGGATAATCAATGGCTAAGCGCTGGTATGTAGTTCACACCTATTCAGGTTATGAGAACAAGGTAAAGACAGACCTTGAGCACCGTATTGAGACCTATGGCCTTGAGCGTGCTGTTGTTGATATTCAGATTCCTACTGAGGAAGTTACTGAGGTCAAGGACGGCGGCAAGCGCGAGACCAAAGAGTCCAAGGTTTTCCCAGGTTACGTTCTTGTTCGCATGGAGCTGGATGACAATACTTG
>JABZHU010000065.1:0-7101 GCA_015258705.1 Atopobium sp.
TGAAATGGCTTCTTGGTACGCCGCTCGCAACATGGACCTCTACGAGGCAATGGATACCCTGTATCAGCGCTACGGCTACTACCTCAATGGCGTTGTCAACGCTGCTTACCCAGGTGCTGAGGGTGCCGCAAAGATGGCTCAGATTATGAGTGGCCTGCGTAAGAATCCACTGGAAATGGTGGGCAACTACAAGGTTGTTGGCGTAACAGACTATGCTGAGTGCGCAGAAATGCCTCGCGTCTCGGGTCTGCAGAAAGAGGCTCCTCAGACGCTGCCAGCATCCAACGTTATTGAGTATAGGCTTGAGGGAGACAACAAGGTCATCTTCCGCCCATCAGGCACCGAGCCTAAGGTCAAAGCCTACCTCTTTGCCAACGGCAAAACTCGCGAAGAGGCCGAGGCACGCATCGCCGAGCTCAGCGAGGCCGCTCAGAAGGTGCTTTCATAGTTCGCCTTTACCTCTAAAACGTTTTTCCACGCAATATTTTGGCGAGAAACCCGTCCAGCCCAGCATTCACCTTTTGTGGATGCTGGGTTTTTTACTCCGCGGCCTTTACCGTCACGGTGTATAGGGCGTTTGCAGCGCTCGCAATAGTTTCTGCGGCCCATGGACGTGAGCTCACCTCAGGGGACAGAGGGTCATGAACGTTTACGGTGCCGTCATCATTTTTGCTGGTTACCAGTATCCAGTGAGCGCCATCCGAGCTCAGCTTATTGCCCTTAACCTCAACAAGCAGGAAGGTTTCAGCGTCTAGAAGCGTGGTGATATTGTCGGCAGAAATGCTGTAGCTATCAGCGGTAAGACCAAGGTTTGCTAAGTTCTTCTCGAGAAATGATCTGTTCATTCCAGAGTCAGTGTCCGTTGCCTTAGCGGTTTCAACGGCGCCCGCAATATCTGCTGGAGTCCAGTTGTTCTTTCCGGTAAGGCCCATGTATGCCATAGACAGAGCAGTTGGACCGGAGCCCTTGGTGGCAATGACAGAGCCGGCATACGAGACGCCGCCCCATCTAGAGTCCCAGGTATAGAGCTGCGGAGCTGTGCCTTTGGTGAGCGAATCATCGTAAGTCTTGGCTTTGCCGTCAGAATCGGGGTAGTTTGCAACAAAATCAATTGCCTCAGGGTGGGCGAGCGCTAGCTCAATAAGGCTCTTATCGCTATATCTATCAGCGTGCTCTGCAATCCACGCAAGATTTTTGTCCTGATCAAGTTTGGCTGCAAGCGCTTTGGTCAGCTCTTCTGAAGTTCCAACAGCAACACGAGAATCAACAGAGTTGACTTCTGCCTCTGGAGTAGATTCTTTAGCACAACCACGGACGCAGCTTGACACAATAAAGACCAGCAAAAGCGCTGCAATAACAGCTAGTCCAATCACAATGTAGGTTCTTGTACGAGAATCAATGCGATGTAGCAGAGACTGCCTCTTAAAAAGAATAGCCTGCGAACCAAGGGTATTTCTCTTGCGACGTCTTGCCTGCCTATCAGAAATACCGCCATCACGAGGAGGACGGCCATTTTGTGGAGGACGACGACGCATTGCAGGATCTCCGTAGGAGCCTTGTCTTCTATCAGGTGAATCATTCAGGGGCATGGCGGCCTCCAAGCCGTAAAAATAGTTTCACTCATGATGAATCATACGGCGAGAAGTGCATAAATACTTTTAGAAAACGGTGAATGCAATATTCCGACCGACGAGCGGGTTATTTGTACCGTTTAGCGGTTTGGCATGCGCATAAGGGTTGATTAAGTATATTCTTTTACTCACTATCATTTGTTTTCAAAAGTTAGTGAGCCGCATAAAGAAAGAAGGCGTCGTGAAGCATAGAAATGCTCGACAGGACGTGATTCGTGAGCTTGTTCGCAGCGAGTCCATCCGCACGCAGCGCGATCTTGTTGATATGCTTAAAGATCGTGGCTTTGCCTGTACTCAAGCAACCGTTTCTCGTGATACTGCAGAAATGGATTTGCAAAAGCTTCCCGAGGGCGCCTATGTGCTTTCTGAAGATATGCATTTGCAGAAAATGCTCTCTGAGTTTGTGGTTGGGGCTACGGCAGCAGAGAATCTTATTGTGATTCGATGCCATCCGGGCACTGCATCAGCCGTTGCGTTTGCCCTTGATGACGTTGAGCTTGACCACGTTGTTGGCACCGTTGCCAGCGACGATACCGTTTTGATGATTGTGGATAAGACCGAGCACGCTGCAGACGTGGTGCGCATCATTACGCAGCTTGGCAACGTAGAGAGCGTTCTATAAAACACAAAGCTTTTGGCGAGAAACCCGTCAAAAGCACACCTCATTCAAAAAGAAAAAGGAGCCTGCTTAGTGCAGACTCCTTTTTGTTGTAGATAAACCAGAGGTTTATGGAGTTCCTGTTCCTGTTCCAGTTCCAGTGCCCGTTCCTGTTCCGGTGCCCGTTCCTGTTCCGGTGCCCGTACCAGTACCAGTACCAGGAGTGGCTGGAGTGGTAGGAGTGGTAGGAGTAGTAGGAGTAGTGGTTGAATCGTCCTCTTCCTCTTCCTCCTCTTCCTCTTCCTCTTCGTTGTCATCTTTCTTTTCTTGCTTGGCATTAGCAGAGCCACCAACAAACTTCCAGTAGCTATCAGGCTTGTAAGAGATAGTTTCAGTAGTTTTAGGGAACTCAGCACGAGCAACACCAGAGAGAGCTGCGTTCATGTAGTACGCCCAAACATACTGAGCAGTAACAAAGGTAGAGGACTCTCCACCGCCGATGATAACAGGGTCACGACTATCTGGATATCCGCACCAAGCTACTGTTGCAAGCTGTGGGGTATAAGCACAGAACCAAAGATCCTCAGAGTTATCGGAAGTACCAGTCTTACCTGCCACTGGCTGATTGAAGGTCTTTAGGTTATTAGCATAGCGGCCAGTACCGGAGGTAAGGACGCCACTCAGAACGTTTGTAGCAGCTGCAGCAACAGCTGGACTAATTGCCTGAACTGGGTTGTCCTTGTGCTCGTAGATAACGTTTCCGTTACGGTCTTCGATGCGCGTAATTGCTACAGCATCACGACGAACACCGCCTGCAGCAAGCGTCGCAAATGCTGTGCACTGTTCAATAGGGGTTACGCCCTGAGAACCAAGAGTGGTAGACAGGTATGGCTGTAGCTGGGTGCGAATGCCCATAGCGTAGCAAGTCTGAAGGATTTTATCGATACCAATAGCTTCAGCAACTTGCGCATAAACAGTGTTGGAAGAATAAACCGTACCTTGACGCAGCGTAATTGCTCCGTAGCTGTAGTTACCAGCGTTTCTGACCAACCATGTTGGCGTAATTTGCATAGGAGAGTTGCCGTTAAGAACAATCTCTGGGTTCATGCCTTCAGAAAGGGCCGCTACCAGCGTATACATCTTAAAGCTGGAGCCCATCTGACGGTTACTACTGGTTGCAATGTTGTACTGGCTCTTAGAGTAATCCTGTCCGCCAACCATTGCTTTAATGTAGCCAGTTTGAGGATCAATAGAAACCAAAGCAGCACCCAGGCGAGGGTTGCCAAGCTCAGCAATACGCCTTGTAGCAGCCTCATCAGCGTCTTTCTGGAGGTCAGGATCAAGCGTGGTGTAAACGCGCAATCCACCCTGAAGAATGGTATCGCTATCAAAGTCTTCCTGAAGCAGACTACGAATATAGTCAGTCCAGTAAGGGAACTGGCCAATGTTGTCGGTCAAAGTACCAGGATTAAGCACTAAGTCCTCAGCAACAGCCTCATCGTATTGCTCCTGCGTAATATCACCTGCGCGAAGCATACGCTCAAGAACAGTGTTGCGTCTTTCTCTTGCAGCCTCTGGATTGACGGTTGGGTCATAGGCAGAAGGTGCGTTTGGAAGACCAGCAAGTGTTGCAGCCTCAGCAAGAGTTAAGTCACTTGCATGCTTGTTGAAGTAGATAATACTTGCTGCTTCAATACCGTAAGCACCATTACCGTAGTAAATGGTGTTGAGGTACATATTAAGAATCTGGTCTTTAGTAAACTTCTTCTCCATTTGAATAGAGATGTAAGCCTCGCGGACCTTACGCTTCAAAGAACGCTCAAACTGCTCGTTGGAAAGAACAGTGTTACGAACAAGCTGCTGTGTAATAGTGGAAGCACCTTCGCCGCCACCAAACAGAGAGCCAACAGATGCTCGGACAATACCCCAGGGGTCAATACCACTGTGGGAATAAAAACGCTTGTCCTCAGTATCAATAGTGCCCTGAATAACATAAGGAGAAATCTGATCCAGGGTAACGGAACGGCGCTGCTGCAGATAGAAGTCAGCAATGTCGTTACCCTTGGAGTCATAAACGCGGGTAGGCTCTGCTACCAGGTAGGCATCAGCAGAGTTGTAATCAGGCAGGTCCTCGAGCCATGAAGAAACAGCTGCACCCAAAGAAAGAGCAAGTGCAAGCGCGAGAAGAGCCATAAAGCCAAAGAATCCAGCAACGCCAAAACCTACGGCATGTGTATTTGCGTGTGTACGTGCACGACGGGTTCTAATACCCATTGAGCCTCCTTGTCATAGCTCTCACTATTATAGTCTGATATTTATGTTTCAGTGAATAAAGAGTTACAACTCTGTTGTATTCTGATAGATAACATATTTGATTGATACTATTTGTAGCAGTAACTATATGGTTTAACAGGCTTGCGTTGAGAGGATACAGAGTGCTTTCAGTAGAAGAACAGCTCCGTGTTATTACTTCAGGAACTATGCAAATTGTTCCTTTGGACGGTCTAAAAGAGAAACTCAAGAAGGGCACTCCTCTTAACATCAAGCTTGGCGTAGATCCAACAAGTCCTGATTTGCACCTGGGTCACGCAGTTCCTCTGCGCAAGATGCGTCAGTTCCAGGACCTTGGCCATAATGTCACGTTGATTATTGGTAGTGGTACCGCGCTGATTGGTGACCCTTCTGGTCGAGATTCTACCCGTCCTCCGCTCACTGCAGAGCAGGTAGATGCTAACGCAGAGACCTATGTTAACCAGGCAATGAAGATTCTTGATCCAGAAAGAACTACCGTTGTTCATAACGGTGACTGGATTAAGCCTATGAACCTTGAGACCATGCTTGGTCTTATGAGCAAGTTCACCATTGCCCGTATTCTTGAGCGAGAAGACTTCTCTAATCGCTACCGTAATCAGCAGCCCATTGCGCTCCATGAGTTCATTTACCCTGTTCTTCAGGCATATGATTCTGTTGTTATCAAGGCAGACGTAGAGATGGGTGGAAACGACCAGATTTTCAACTTGCTTGCTGGCCGTGACCTTATGCGTGATATGGACATGGAGCCGCAGATTGCGCTTACCATGCCTCTTCTTGTAGGTACTGATGGTACTAAGAAGATGAGTAAGTCTTATGGCAACTATATTGGACTGACTGATGAGCCAAATGATATGTTTGGCAAGGTTATGTCTATCACCGATGAGATTATTCCAATGTATTACCGTCTTTGCTCTACGCTCTCTATTGATGAGCTTGATGCTATTGATAGGAGCTTTGAGGATGGCACCGCTGATCCATACCAGCTTAAGCGCGCTCTTGGCAGAAATATTGTTGACCTTTATCACGGTGAGGGAGAAGGTCTTAAGGCTCAGGCAGCTTTTGATGCTCAGTTCAAGAACAATGAAGTTCCTGACGATGTCAAAGAGTTTGCAATTTCCCTTGAAGCAGATGAAGACGGTCTCATTTATCTGCCAAAGATTTTGGTTGAAGTAGAGATTGCTTCAAGTAACGGTGAGGCTCGTCGTCTGATTGATGGCGGAGGTATCAAGATTAATCAGCAGCCTCTTCCAGCAAAGACCTATAAGGTTGAGCCATCAGCTCTTGAGGGAGCTCTTCTCCAGGCAGGCAAGAAGCGCTGGGCTAAGCTCATCTAGTCGGTAATGGCCACCAAATAAGGAAACTGACACATGTGGAGACAGTTTGCTCTAGCCGTAGTAGTTGTACTGGTTCTGTGTTATGTACCGGGATATCTTTTTTCTCGCGCTCTTGGTACTAAACGAATGACATCCCTTGTGGTAGCTCCGCTTATTTCGGTCTGCCTCATTGGCTTTTCTGGAATTGCCATCTACCCTCTGGGTCTAAGAGGTGTAACGCCGCTTTTGGGAGGCGTTGGTCTTTTTATTCTGATCGCTGCTGGACTTGCGTATCTTATTCAGAAAATCAGACCCACCCAGGAAAATCAATCTCATGCAAACCTTGGCGAGAAGAACTCTCTAAACGGAGTCTTTCTCTTAGTAACTGCTGGTATCTCTACTGCAATATTCTTTGTTATTTTCCACAAGGCAATTAGAAACCCCTCGTGGTTCTTGCAGTCCGCTGATAACTATGCGCACCTTGCATACATTACAAGAAGTGTTCAGTCGGGCATTTATTCCATGCTGCATGCTGCCTTTTATACAGGAGCAAGGCCAGAGCTTCAGACTCCCTTCTTTGATGAAGGCTTCTATCCAACTCTTTTTCATTCTTTTGCAGCTGTCACTGCGGCAATTACAGGCCTTAATGAAGTACTTACAGAAAATGTGGTTTGGTTTGTTTTTGTCGCGGTCATATATCCAGTGGGCGTTTGTGCTTTGCTTCAAACAATAGGAAAGAAAAACCTCGTTGCCAGCGTTCTAACCTCATTTGTAGTTTTTGCGCAGCTGGCATTTCCTCTTCGAATGGTTACGGTTCATGCAGTCTTTCCTAATGTAGCTGGCTTTTGTCTTGTCCCCACTGTTGTAGCAGTCTTTATATTGTCTTTTAACGAGAAGACATCCTGCAAAGAAGTATGCACATCAACTCATAGTGTTCAAAAATTTTCAGTAAATGTTCATACACTTTGTCTATGTTTTATGGGGATTATTGCACTTGCATTGGTTCATCCTAGTGCAGATTTTTTGTGGGCTATTTTTGTTTTACCATTTGTTCTTTGCAACTTGCTTCCAAGTTTTGTGCAGTATTTGAGTAAGAAGTTTGAATTAACAAAACCAAAAAGAATCATTCTATTAATCTGTTTAGAGTGCGTAATTCTTGGCTCCGCTATTGGTATGTGGAATATCGTGCTTAATTCAAGTTTTATGGCACCGACAGTCAATTTCCTCTGGGAAATTTATGTTGACC
>JABZHU010000205.1:0-1637 GCA_015258705.1 Atopobium sp.
GCGATATGGACAAGTTTTGGAAGATCTTTGATGAGCGTCTTGAGCTTTGCCACCGCGCACTTCGTGCTCGTCACGATCGCCTGAAGGGCACCCTGTCTGATGCTGCTCCTATTCTTTGGCAGTACGGCGCACTTGCTCGTCTGGACAAGGGCGAGGTTATCGATCCACTGCTCTACGGCGGATACTCAACCATTTCCCTTGGTTATGCAGGTCTGTACGAGTGCGTTAAGGCTATGACTGGTCACAGCCACACCGATAAAGAGGCAACTCCATTTGCACTCCAGGTTATGCAGCACATGAACGATAAATGCACCGAGTGGAAGGAAGCAGAGGATATCGATTACTCCCTCTACGGAACTCCTCTTGAGTCCACTACCTACAAGTTTGCTAAGGCACTTCAGCGCCGCTTTGGTGTTATCCCAGGCATCACCGATAAGGGTTACATCACCAACAGCTACCATGTCCACGTTGCAGAAGAGATTGACGCATTCCAGAAGCTCCAGTTTGAGTCTGAGTTCCAGCGTCTTTCCCCAGGTGGAGCAATCTCTTACGTTGAGGTTCCTAACATGCAGGACAACATCGAGGCTGTCCTCAGCGTCATGCAGTTCATCTATGACCACATCATGTATGCAGAGCTCAACACCAAGTCTGACTTCTGCCAGGAGTGCGGTTATGACGGTGAGATTCAGATTGTCGAGGAGGACGGCAAGCTGGTTTGGGAGTGCCCACACTGCGGCAACCGTGACCAGACTAAGATGAACGTTGCTCGTCGTACCTGCGGCTACATTGGTACTCAGTTCTGGAACCAGGGCCGTACCCAGGAGATTAAGGACCGCGTCCTTCACCTCTAAGATTTATGTACTAGACAAACGAGCAGAAGAGCGCTTTGGCCCTTCTGCTCGTTTTTATTATCTCTATCAGGTAACATCCACAATATGTGGAAGTTACCCATCAAAGGTTATGTATGAACTATTCAAATATTAAGTTTTCAGATATTGCAAACGGTGTTGGCGTAAGAACAACTCTGTTTGTTTCAGGCTGCCGCCTGCACTGTGAAGGCTGCTTTAATTACGAGGCGTGGGACTTCAAGAGCGGCGGAGAGTTTACTCCAGAAGTTGAGCAAGAGATTATTGACTCTCTTGCACCTGTCTATATCAATGGTCTTTCCATTTTGGGTGGGGAGCCTTTTGAGACAGAAAACCAAGAAGGTCTTGTTGAGTTTGTCGAGAAGGTCAGAGCTACCTACCCACAAAAGAGCATTTGGATGTATTCGGGTCACACCTGGGATCAGCTGACCGAGGGAAAGTGGCACACAGAGTACACTGATCGCATTCTGTCTTGTATTGATGTTCTGGTAGATGGTCCATGGGTTCAGAGCCTCCACGATATTACCTTACGTTTTAGAGGCTCCTCCAACCAGCGTCTTATCGATGTCCCTAAAACACTAGCTTCAGGAGAGATTACACTTTGGTCCGATGGGCCTATGATGAGCTCTCGTGAGATGTAAGAGTTCCTAAGTGCAATAAAAAAGCCCGCGTCAGGGGCTTTTTGTTTAGGGTCGTGTTGTGTTGAGGTTTTTAGTTTTCTGAAGCGGTTTGGGGCTCTGCGGGTTTCTCGCCAACCTCGCTGATAAAGAT